>JANWZY010000066.1 GCA_025061935.1 Verrucomicrobiia bacterium | reverse complement strand
AAGCTGTTCGCACCCCACTGTGCTAGTAAAGAGTCCTTCGTAAGGCAATACCCTCCGACACCGAATCCTGGGTAGCGAATGTTGTCATGTGTCCCTTTCCGGACCCGTATGGACTCGATGACCTCAAAGAGGTTAACACCTATTCTCTCGGCTAACAAAGTCCACTCATGAATAAATGCGATGTTTGCCGCGCGATACGAATTTTCGAGCAGCTTGGCCAACTCCGAGCTGACTGTGTCGCTCAATTCCCACAGGGGGTAATTCACTGTATCAACAAAAGACGCCAGGAACTCTCGCGCTGCCGCTGCTGATTCGTGATCCAACCCAGCGAATGTGCGCCAAAACTTGCGAATCGAGTTGACGTAGTTCGGCCCTGGCATGACCCGTTCGTAAGCGTGCGCTAGGCGCACAGGTGCTGTGATGCCGCGTTTGAGCCGCTCGGACTGCAGGATGGGCAGAACGATTTTTTCACAAGCGCCTACAGGCACTGTGGTCTCAATCACCACAAGGGCATCCGGTCGCATGCGCCGGCCGATCGCCCGAATTGCGTTTTCAAATCCAATCAGGCCAAGCTCGATCTGATCGGGTGAGTCCACGAATCGGTTAAGCACGTCGAGTTGAACGTCAACCACGATCACCTCTGCCAACTCATAGGCTTCCTCCGACGCTGTGGCGCAGAGATTGCGTCTCTCGAGCACAGCGCGAGAAATCAGTGTTTCGAGCTGAGGGTCCGGGGCCGGGACTGGCGGTTTCCCCTCGTTTATTTTCGCAATTTTCCACCACCCAGCCGGCGTGGGCAAGTCGACACCAATTACAAACCATCTTGGGTTACCTGCAGAATCAGAGGCGTCGGCAACAACTGCGGCTACAGCAGCGCCCACAAACCCAAGACCCTGCACCACCACGACGCGCTTGCCGCCAGCGCGCGCGCGGATTCCCGCCATCTGGGCTTCTATTTCAAACTGGGTGGGAAGGGGATACTCAGCACCATCCGGCGCAATAGCCACAGCCTGCCGCGCAATTCCGGCCTTGGTTTCACTGTCCAACGATTCGCGAACAGGTGTACAACCCGGTGCCATTTTGATTCACATCAAGGCGCGCATGGCGACTGCTCCTTGTGGTCAATTTTCGTCGGGATGTCGTTTTGGTTCCAAAGACAATTCCAATCGCCTATCCAGTATCGCCACGTGGGAAATCAGTTCTTGGACGCGGTCAGAAATCTCAGATAGTTTCACTGACAAGTGCAACACATAAATAAGCAAGAACACGTTCGAACCAATGAAGACAAGGAATGAAGCATCGCGTATTTGGAGCAGGTCGGCAATGTGTTTGTAGAATTTCTCAAACACAATAAGGCTCATCATAACGAGTGAAATACCAAGCCAAAGCGCGGCGTAAAACGGCTTAAGCGATCGGCGCCGGATAAGGAAAAGAAAGGTCAGGAAAAATGCTACGGCGCAGCCTGCAGCCATTATTTTAGCATTGGTCGGCATGAGACAGTGCTTTTATGGTGTTGCGTTGCAGCATTGTTCCAGCAATCGAAACCAAGCCGAATATGGGAAACTTGATCGAATTTACAAGATTGAACTCGGACCGGCCCGTGAGGCGTGGGTTCATGATCACTGGCACCTCTCGAATACGCAGACCTGCATAGGCGGCGACCATCAGCATTTGAACGCACGCTTCAAACTCGTGTTTGAATTTGCGCGCAAAAAAATGGATAGCACGCTTATTGTAGGCCCTGAAACCGGAGGTTAAGTCTGTGATTTTCTGGCCGGTTAAAGCCGAGACCAGTCTCGAAAATATAAAAATGCCCACACGGCGCACCGGAAGCGACTGGAAGCCTTCGCGTTTGATGAATCGCGAACCAATTACAATGTCGGCTTCACCTGCCGCGATCGGTTGGACAAGCTTGGCCAACTCAGCAGCGTTATGTTGATTGTCGCCGTCCATGTGACAATAAACGTCGTAGCCAAACATGTCCGCATACAGCAACGCGGTCTTGATGACACCCGCACTCCCACCTGTGTTAACAGGATGCCGCAGATAATTCACCCCTGCCTTTTTGACCAGCTCAAGGCTCGCATCGGTCGAACAGTTATCAATTACGATCAAATCCGAAACGATCGTTGCATTTTCGCGGAAGTCGCGGATAGTCGCTTCGATTGCCCCTTGCTCGTTGTAGTTTGATATTACTGTGACTATTCGCATTGTATTGTGGCTTCGGGACAGCAGCGCAGTTAACACTCACCCACCAATTTTCTCATCTGCCCGAGCGGGATTGCCTTTTACAATCGACCCGGCCGGGACTGACCGAGTCACGACTGCACCAGCTCCCACTACCACGTGATCGCCGAGTTCGACACGGGGCAAAATGGTTGCATTTGCGCCTATGTAACACCCGCGTCCGATGCGCACGCGTCCAAGCAAAACCGCATTTGGTGCTACGGTCGTGTAAGGCCCGATACGAACGTCATGCATGATATTCGCGCGGACGTTGACTCTGACGTGCTCAGCAAGCTCAACGCCGCTCGACACATTGGCGCCGAGCGCAATCACGACACCCGTGCCGAGCTTTGCCGTACGCGACACTGTGGCCAATGGATGTACGACCCCGGAACAAGTGAATCCTAATCGCTCGTAGTAACAAACGAGTTTCTCGCGGGTGCCAGGTTGATCGGGCGTGATAAGCACAGGTACGCCACTGAACCGCTCCAGCAGCGTTGGCGCGTCCTCGTCCTTGCCGAGCACAGGGTAACCGAAATACTCGCCGTGCAATTGCGGGTCAATTATGCCCACAATCTGCTTGCCAGCCGCCTCGCACAGCTCGATTACCTCGTGGAATCCCCCAACAAGTATGAGCTTGGAACTGTCCATTCCGTACAGCCCATAGCATGACAACCCGCTGGATTGGAAGCAAGTTAACTCGACCTAAGGTCACACATCCATGGATAGTCTACTCCGACCAAAACGCGAATTGGACTTGTACGTGCGCGTCCGGTCAAGATACTCATTTCGGATGCAATACACAGTGCCACTTTTCGACCTTAATTACGACGAAGCCGAGGTACAGGCCGTACTCGCTGTGCTCCGGTCGAAGTGGATTTCCATGGGGCCTCAAACCGCCGCGCTTGAACGCGCTTTCGCAGCACACGTGGGTGCAAAACACGCCATAGCAGTAACAAATTGTACTGCGGCATTACACCTTGCACTTGCAGCGCTCGGAGTAGGCCCGGGTGACGAGGTTATCGTACCTTCGCTGACATTCGTTGCGACAGTTAACTGCGTGGGTTATGTCGGGGCCACGCCCGTGTTTGCGGATATTTGTGGTGCTAACGACTTCTCGATCGATCCAAACCATGTGCGCCGGCTCATTACGCCCAGGACCAAGGCGATTATACCCATGCATTACGGCGGGTTCCCGTGTGACATGGACCGGCTGCTGACCGTAGCACGCGAATACGGCCTGGCAGTTGTAGAAGACGCCGCGCACGCGCCCGCTACGCGGTATAAAGGTAAGGCAGCCGGCACATTTGGTGATGTGGGATGTTTCAGCTTTTATGCGAACAAGAACATCGCCTGCGGCGAAGGCGGCATGCTGGTCACCAACCGAGATGACTTAGCCGAGCGCGTGCGGCTGATGCGGTCCCACGGCATGACAACCCTTTCGTTCGACCGCGCGCGGGGGCATGCGACTGATTACGACGTGGTACTGCGCGGTTTTAATTTCCGAATGGACGATATCCGCGCCGCACTTGTTCTTGCTCAATTAGGCAAGCTCGAGGCCGACACGGCAGCGCGGGCGCGGCTGCGTCAACTGTACGTCGAGCAGCTCCGGGACATCAGCGAGCTGATTATTCCGTATGCGGACTGCCCGCATCAGTCGAGCCACTACATTATGCCGGTGGTACTGAAACAAGGCGGCGCCGCGCGACGCAACGCGATCCGGCATGCTCTGGCACAACGTGGAATCCAGACCAGCGTCCACTATCCGGCAGTGCACCAATTCTCGATTTACCGATCATTGAATGCACAGTTGCCAAACACAGAATTCGTGTCTGCGCATGAAATCACCCTGCCGCTGCACAGCAAAATGGACGAGTCAACAGTTTCCCTTGTGGTTAAAGCGCTGAGGGAATGTCTTGCGAGGTGAGTTAGACGTTAAACCTCCCCTGCCGGGCGTCTTCTTGCGCCTGCTGGTAGTCCGCCGGCTGACCAATGTCCAGCCAGTACTCGTGTAGCTCGTATTTCACAACTGGCAATCCCCGCGCAAGCATGTCTTTGATCAGTAGGTCCATCCCGTAGTAAGTGTTGGGGGGGATCAGCTCCAGCACCTCGGGCCGCATCACGTAAATGCCAGCCAAAATGTATTTGATGATCTTCGGCTTTTCTTCTATCCCGGTCACATAGTCGCCGTCAAAGAAGACGTCACCAAACGCGTATGGGGTGATATGCTGCTTAATGGCAATAGTGAGCAACGCGCCTTTGTCCAACGCGAACTGGAACATCTTCCCGTAGTCGGCCAGGGTCAAAATGTCGCCATTCATAACGAGGAACGGCTCGGTCAGTTTCTCGCGCAATAAAGTCAGCGGCCCAGCCGTGCCGAGCGGCTGAGTTTCACGGCTGAACTGGACTCTGACACCCAAATGCGAGCCGTCTCCGATAAACCGCTCCAAGTAATCAGACTTGTAGTTGGTTGCGAGGTAGATTTCGTCGAACCCGAACTTCCGGAGCCGTTCAATTTGAATTTCAAGCACAGATTTCTCGCCAACCGGCAAGAGGGGTTTCGGTATGACCTCGGTAAAAGGCCGCAACCTGGTACCCAAACCGCCAGCTAGGATCACTGCTTTCATTGTTTGGCGCACGCATTCGGTTTCAAGCTGTGCAGGCGTGGCAAGGTTAACGTCATCACTCGCATTAGCAAGGAAAACATGTCCGATTAATCGCAATAGACGGGGCTGCTGCAGTCAAACCACAGCCATGGGTGCAGCGCAGCGCGCAATCCAGAGACTTAGCTATGGGCACGAGTTAACCACAGCTCCGCTCATGCACAGTGCACGAGAACCCGAAAGTGACAATTCGTTTGGCGAGCTACGGTCAGACGCAGGTCTTGGCCGGCGAAATCAATCATTCGGACAGGGGTCGGTGCCGCCTTTATCAATCTCGGACCCTTGCTGCGGATTTTGGCTTATGCCGGTGCGGCAGCGCCGGTTGAACTGCAAATGGTGCGTTCACCCTAAGGCTCAAGAATTGCACCGAGCAACCCTTCTGCTGGCGTAAGTCCCTCGGCGGGGCGGATGATTGTGTTGTGGTACAACAGGTACGCGGCAAGTAGTGGGCGCTCGATGCCAGTAATACCAGCGCGCGTAGCGTACGCGCGGAACGGAACAGCGCTCAAAAGCGATTCAACAGCTTGCAACAGTTTCCGGCCCGAATTTTTCCTCACCAGAATTTCCGTCTGAACAACGTAGTGGAACCAATCCCAACCGGGCATACCGACCAGCTCGGCGCGTTCCCAATCCAGCACAGTCCAGCGCCCATTCTCCGGGTTGACCTTGATGTTCCAAGGGACGAAATCACCGTGCCACACTACCGGGTGCATAGCGCGCTCCCCCAACGTTTTGGCCAATTGCTTGAACGCATTTGAATCGCCACACGCGCCTGCCAACCGTTGCCAGGCAGGCACGTCTGCAACGCGCACGGTCCGGGTCGTATCGATCCATCCCCCAAGTAGTTCGCCGAGCATGTCCGGCTGCGCCCCGCGCGGCGAGTCGCCAGGAAAAAATTCTTGTGCAAATGCTTCGACATGTTCGGAGTTGAAGCTTGCTCGGATACGCGGCACGCCGGCAAGCTCTGTGGGCAATTGCGACAATATGTTGACCTCGGCCCGGATCAGTTCCCTGGCTGAAGGCGTTGTGCCGGCCTTGACAACAATTTTGGGCGCGCCAGTGGAACCCGCAAACAGCAGCATGGCTCGCGGGCCCGGCCCGGCAGGGTTGCCTGCCAACACAGCCGGGGTGGGTATCGAACGCGGGTCGAGTCCGACTAATCTAGCCGCAAATTTCAGGAATTCGTTTTCCGCCGATGCGATCCAGGTTTCGCGCTGAAGCGGCAGTGGCAGTCGGAATCGGATTGCAATGTGCAACAGCGCCCTGGCGCAGCGCGCAAACTGCGTCTGCGCAGGGTAAAGCGTCAGACCGTGGCGCGCGAGCGGCGCGGCTGCGGGTAAAAACAGGAATGGGTGACCATGCTTGCGTAGGACGAACCAGTCGAACCGGACGGCCTGCGCGCCGTGCGCGGCCACCCCGAACAGCTTTTCCCATTGTGGGCTGGACCCTGTGGGCATGGTTTGGTCAGGTGCGTCGAAGTATCGGTCGCAAAGTCTGGATTGCGCCAGAGCACGAATTCTTCCCTAAGCGTGACGGATGCCGTACCTGCCAAGCATCGCAAAGCGAAAGCGCACGAAGTGCGTGATGCTGGTGAGCGCGCAGGTTGGTGTCGCGGCGGCAAACTGGCGTGTCACAACTGCCACTGCGGATGTCAATTGAAGCCGTGGATAATTTAGGCATCACCGTCACTTGATGCGGCGCGGTTCCGATCTCATCTGGCGCCAACACAGGTTGTGCGGGTGCCGAGATGTTTGTTGTTACGCCTGCGCGCACCTGCCCAACACTTGGCGGATCGCGGAAATGAACTCAGGGTTGGTTCCGCAACAGCCGCCGACGAAACTTGCGCCTGCATCTACAAGCTCGGGTACGGCCCGAGCGAACTCGTCGGGGGTCGTGCGGTAGCACGGCCGGCCGTCCACGATTTCCGGTAGGCCCGCGTTCGGCTTGAGCCAGATTGGTCTGTTCGTGCCGGCGCGCAGCCGCGCGCAAATCAGTGCAAAGCCTGCAATGCCCCGACCGCAGTTTGCGCCGATGACATCCGCGCCTGCGGCTTCGAGTGCGCTAGCCGCCTGCTCAGGAGTCACGCCCATCATGGTCCTGTCCCTGTCCTTGCCCGAGTCGAAAACCATACATGCCACCACTGGCAGACCTGTCTTGCGGACTGCTTCCACAGCGATCAGTGCCTCCTGCAAATCCGTCATGGACTCGATCACGATGCCGTCAGGATTCGCCTCTGCTATTGCAGCAGCTTGTTCCTCGAACGCTTCATGCAGGTCTGACTCGCTCACCTCGCCGCTGAAGAGCATTTTGCCGCTAGGCCCGATCGAGGCGAACACGTATGCGCGGCCCGCTGCAGCGTTGCGTGAAATTTCGACGCCGCGCCGGTTCAGTTCCACGACCTTATCGGCGAGCGAATAGTCGGCCAGGCGCAATCGGTTCGACCCGAATGTGTTTGTGAGGATGATCTGGCTGCCTGCCTCGACGTAAGCCCTAGCGACCTCGGCCACGGCGTCGGGCCGCAGAAGATTCATTGCGTCTGGCAATTCGCCGATACCGAGGCCGCGTGCCTGTAGCTGCGTGCCCCACGCGCCGTCAGTTATTATCGGGCGCTGCCCGATCAGTTGTTCGATTAACGGATGCATGACTTGCTAGGCCGCTGGGGTCAAACACCCCATAAAATTCACCCTGACCGCACTCGTGTTAGCGCAAGCATTAGGAGCCAATAGCGTGTTATTTTGGGCCTGGCTAACCCCGCCGTGCTGCGTGCACGCCAGTTGTGCGCAAGTCTGATCGCTGCTTAATCAATCCCGGCCCTGAATCACACGCATCCGCTGGAGCGTTTTTCTACCTGCCATCTGCGCCTGTGCGCGCGCGAATGAACGCCCCTAAATGGCAGCAATCAGTTCAATGCTAGCACGCGTTTGGCGAGCGGCACAGCCCCCGCGGCGGTTTCGCTGTAGCCGTCGGCCCCGATCTCGTCCGCATACCGCTGTGTTACTGGTGCGCCGCCGACCAAAATCTTCACGCGTTCACGCAACCCCGCTTGCTTGAGCGCTTCGATTGTGGTTTTCATTGCCGGCATGGTTGTGGTAAGGAGCGCGGACATCGCCACTATTTGCGCGTTTGTCTCGCGTACCTTGGCCACAAACTGCTCGGGCGCCACGTTCACCCCGAGGTCAATAACCTCGAACCCACCACCTTCGAGCATCGAGGCAACCAAGTTTTTACCGATGTCGTGGAGGTCGCCTTTGACCGTGCCGATCACGACCCGGCCCAAGGGTTGCACGCCGCTGGCTGCAAGCAGTGGGCGCAGCGGCTCCATTGCTGCCTTCATTGCGCGCGCGGCCAGCAGCAACTCTGGCACGAAATACTCGTTGCACTCGAAGCGGCGCCCGACCTCGTTCATCGCAGGTATCATATATTCGCTCACGAGTGTCAACGGCGCGACGCCCGAGGCAATGGCGCGCTCGGTTATCGCACGCGACGCTTTCGCGTCACCGACCACGATTGCATCGTACAACGCTTTGAGGTCTTCCATAAACTCGAAAGCTGGGCGCGGTGCAGCCGCTCAGGCGCCGCATCAGGCTCACAGGCCCGAGCCCGCGACCCGGCACAACATAAACCTTGCGCCGCTATTGTGCAAAAAACCGCGCCTGCGCCAACCAAAAAGTATCGTTTCGCGCCCAGAGGAGGATATGGCGACGTGTAACGTGCCGAAACTACTCGCGCGGCAACT
Organism: Verrucomicrobiia bacterium; assembly: GCA_025061935.1. Classification (GTDB taxonomy): domain Bacteria; phylum Verrucomicrobiota; class Verrucomicrobiia; order Limisphaerales; family DTLC01; genus DTLC01. Next base: position 3,782 of record JANWZY010000066.1, on the reverse strand, counting down.
GCTTCTCGACAAGCTCGCACAATACATGGAAGAGCACTTGGTGCGCCTCCTGAATCCGGGCCGTGTTGTCCCCGCACACAAGCAGTTCGACTGTGGCCTTGCCTTTGGTAAACCCTCCGTCGCGGCCGAGGAAACAAATGCTCTCAAGCCCCTTGCGGTTTGCCTCCTCAATTGCGCGCAGTACATTCCGCGAGTTGCCACTGGTTGTGAACGCGATCAATACATCGCCGCGCTCGCCCAGGCCCCATACTTGACGCGCGAACATTTCGTCCGCGTCGTAGTCGTTGCATACGGCGGTCATAAAAGCGCCGTTCGATACCAGCGCGATTGCGGGGTACGGCCTGCGGTCGTCGCGATACCGGCACAAAAATTCTGCAGCAAGGTGGAGCGCATCCGCTGCGCTGCCGCCGTTGCCGCACAAAAGCAGCTTGTGGCCGGAGCCGAGGCACCGCGCTACAATTTGAACTGCGCGCATCAGGGGCTCTTCCAGGGCGGCCAACCCGCGAATTGTCGTTACTGCGCTCTCTATGGCTGCTTGGAGCGGACTCATGCCCAACACTCTAAGAAGTGATGCGCAAAAGCTAAAGCCGAATTAACGTGCCGGTGCCGGCCGTACCAGGATCGCGTTTGCTACGCCCGCACGCCTGGGAACGGACACGTTAACGGGGTTCGCTAGTTCGCTATACGGCACCTGCGACATCCAAACGGCGCAACCTGCCGGGGCGGTGCGACATGTAAGTTTCTAAAGCCACCGGGCACACGAATAGTGTTGCCCGACTCGGCAGGCACTACTCGCAGGCATGCCGAATAATGAGTTTGTCTAAGCGGGTCAAACCGGTTTTGATTTCTGCCGCAAGGCGTGAAGAACATTGTCTATTTCGACTTGGAAACGCAGAAATCCGCTGCTGAAGCTGGCGGCTGGTCGCATATCAACCGAATGCGGATGAGCGTCGGGGTGACCTACAGCACAGCGCGCGGCGAGTACCGCATTTACGCGGAAAAGCACGTGCACGAGTTGCTTGCTGAGCTGCAGCGTGCGGACCTGGTCGTGGGGTTCAATATTTTGCGTTTCGATTACGAGGTGTTGCATGCTTACACAGCGCTCGACCTGCGGCAGTTGCCGACGCTAGACATTCTGGTTGACCTCCAGGCTAAGGTACAGCACCGCGTCTCGCTCGATGCAATTGCGCAGGCAACGTTCGGCCTGGAAAAAACGAGCGACGGCATGCAGGCACTGCGATGGTTCAAGGAAGGTAAACTGCTGGAAATCGCCGAGTATTGCTGCTACGACGTGAAATTGACCCGGCTCGTGCACGAGTTCGGCGCGCGCTACGGACACATTTTTTACACTGACAAGCTTGGCAGGAAAATTCCCGTGCCGGTCAACTGGAAGATCTGAGTGGCATTGCGCGCTCCGCGCGCAACCTTCGCCTGCAAATGATGGTGCCCGCGACAGGACTCGAACCTGTACGGTGTTACCCACTAGAACCTGAATCTAGCGCGTCTGCCAATTCCGCCACGCGGGCACGTGAACCTGCTAATTAAGTACTTATACGCCGAGGCGAAGTCAAGCCACGACCAGGCTTAGTGCAGTAACAGGTCTCCGTATTGCCGGCTGCACAATAGCGGTGTTAGCGTACGAATCCGCGCCCCCGAATTAGCGCTGGAGCGGGTGATGGGAATCGAACCCACGCAGCCAGCTTGGAAGGCTGGAGCTCTACCACTGAGCTACACCCGCAAGCCACCAGCATAATACCCGGTGCGCTTGCAATGTCAACAGACGCAAGTGTATGCTCCGAGGCGATGAGTGCACTGCTGCTAAGTGGCGGACGCGTAATTGACCCGGCTAACCCAGCGCTCCAAGGCGCGGCAGCGGACCTGTTGATCCAAGACGGCAAGGTGGCTGCAATCGGCCCGGACGCGTCCCGGAAGGCGCCTCCAGACGCAGACCGAATAGACGTGAGCGGTTTAGTCGTGTGCCCCGGGCTAATTGACATGCACGTGCATTTACGCGAGCCCGGCCAGACACAGAAAGAAACGATGGCGACCGGGACAGCGGCGGCAGCCCGCGGGGGGTTCACATCGGTGGTATGCATGCCAAACACCAATCCCGCAATTGACAATCCGACCACAGTCGCGCTCATCCACGAGCGCGCGCTGCGCGATGCGGTTGTGAACGTGTTCGTGGCCGGCGCAATTACAAAAAACATAGCGGGTGAAGAACTTGCGCCCATCGGCTCGCTGCACCGCGCCGGTGTCGTTGCGATCAGTGACGACGGGCATTGCGTGCAGAACAACGAGCTGATGCGGCGCGCGCTCGAGTACGCGCGCATGTTCGACCTGCCAGTGCTGGACCATTGCCAAGACAATGCGCTGGCAGCAGACGGGGTGATGCACGAGGGATACTGGAGCACCGTGCTCGGGCTGCGCGGTTGTCCGGTCGCGGCCGAAGAAGTGATGGTTGCGCGCGATCTCTTGTTAGCGCGTCATACCGGAGCGCGCGTGCACTGTCAGCATATCAGTGCGGCTGGCAGCGTCGAGCTGTTGCGCTGGGCGAAGCAGGCCGGGCTGCCCGTCACAGGTGAGGCGTGCCCCCACCATTTCACGCTAACCGACGCAGCGATTGCCGGGAGCGACAAGTTCTGGGCCACAGACGGGAAGCAGTTGTTGGTGCAGGCGCAGCACGGCGACCGGCCGCCGTACTGGCCATCTTACGACACAAATTTCAAGGTTAACCCACCGCTCAGATCTGCAGCCGACCGCGAGGCGATCCTGGAGGGGCTCGCCGATGGCACGATAGACGTAATCGCCAGTGACCACGCACCGCATTGCGACTACGAAAAAGAAGTCGAGTTCGATATCGCTCCGTTTGGTATGACCGGGCTCGAAACAGCTTTGGCCTTGGCTTTAATGCAGCTTTATCACACGGGTCGGCTCGACCTGCCACAATTGATTGCCAAATTTACAACTAACCCGGCCAAACTGCTGCACCTGCGCAAAGGCACACTCGCCATCGGCGCCGACGCAGACGTCACCGTAATAGACCCGAACCGTGAGTGGGTGTTCAGCCCCGAGCGCACTGCGAGCAAATCGCGGAACAGCCCGTTTTACGGGTGGCGACTCAAAGGCAAAGCGGTGCTGACAATTGTGGGTGGGCGAATCGTGTGGCGTGACACGGATTTGCATCCTGCCTCCTGTGGTGCGAAATTGGGTTAATGAAAGCAGTTCCCAAGTACGCAATCCTATTCGCGGCCATTTGGTGCACAGCTCAATTGAAGCTCGCGGCCGCGCAACTCGAATGGTTGACCGACGTGCAGCAGGCGCTGGCCAGGGCCAAGGCCGAGCGAAAACTCGTGCTGCTGAATTTCACTGGGTCCGACTGGTGTCCGTGGTGTATCCGGCTTGAGCGCGAAGTGTTCTCGAAGCCAGAATTCGCCGCGTACGCAAAGACGAATCTGGTGCTTGTGCTGGTGGATTTCCCGCGCAGCAAGCAACTCGAAAAAAAGCAGGCTGAAGCAAACAAGGCACTGGCGCAACAACACGGGATTGAAGGCCTGCCAACATTGGTCGTGCTGGATAGCGACGGGAAGCGTCTAGGCGCGTTTGGGTACAAACCCGGCGGCCCGGCAAAGGTTATTGCCGAGCTGGAACGGCTCCGGAGCAAAGCCGGGAGTGCTGCGCCCGTAGTACCTCCACCCGAACAACCACCTGCAGAAGGGAACAAGGGTTGAAGTCCGGTAGTTTCCCGATCGGGCTGGACGGTTTCCGATTGACTAGGCCGG
>JANWZY010000065.1 GCA_025061935.1 Verrucomicrobiia bacterium | reverse complement strand
ATCGAGCTTGCGCGCAAAGAGCTACCCGATGTTATCATCTGCGACATCAAGATGAAGAAAATGGATGGCTACGCCACTCTCATGGCGTTGCGCAATGACCCGCTCACGGCGACCATTCCGTTCATCCTAATGACAGGGTACGCCGACAGCGAAGGCATGCGGTATGGAATGGAGCTTGGCGCGGATGACTACCTTCCCAAGCCATTCACAATCGAAGGCCTATACGCCGCAGTCGAGGCGCGGCTCAAAAAAGCCGAGATGGTGCGCGAACAAGCGGAGAAAAAGCTCGCTGACCTGCGCCAAAACATCAGCTTCATGTTGCCGCACGAATTGCGCACCCCGCTCAATGGCATCCTCGCCTACGCAGAGCTGCTCCAGACCGACGCAGCCACACTATCGCCCGGCGATCTGATGGAGATGGGCCAGGTGATACAACAATCCGGGCGCCGACTACAACGACTCATCGAGAACTTCCTCATCTACGCCCAAATCGAACTGATGGCCGCAGACCCGGCAAGCACTCAAGCCTTGCGCACGCGCCAAACCTTGCAGCCTGCGCTCGTGATCGAAAAGTGCGCGCTGAACCAGGCCGGCGCAGCCGGACGCACGCCCGACCTGCGCCTCGAACTGTCCGACTGCCCGGTGCGCATGTCAGACGTGTTCATCGAAAAAATCGCCGATGAACTCATCAACAATGCGTTCAAGTTCTCACGCCCGGGCACGCCCGTCCGCGTCGTGTTCGGACGCGCTGACAATGGAGCGAACCTGGTCGTAATTGACCAAGGCCGAGGCATGGACAAGGAACAGATAGCCCAGATAGGCGCATACATGCAGTTCCAGCGCAAGGTCCAGGAACAGCAAGGGGTGGGCCTCGGCTTGATCATCAGCAAGCGCCTAGCAGAGCTGCACGGAGGCGGATTGTTTATCCAAAGCGATCCCGGCAAAGGAACAACTGTGACGGTAACCCTGCCATCCGGCGGCGGCGACGCGCACCCATGAGCGCGGCGCGCCGGTCACAACCAGTAAAGCTTGGGCAACAGCCATAGCAGTGCTTCACCGGCCATTAGAACAAGGGCCAGCCCCACGCAGGGCGCAAAGTCGAGCTTCCCGACACGCAGTGGCACCTTCCGCAGCGGCCTCAACAACCTGCCCGCAATGCACACAGTGAATTCCAGCGCCGGTCGCCGGCCAACGTAAACATAGGAATCCACAAAATACGCCAGCAACAGGAACACGATCAGCCACCTGAGCGTCACGTACCCGCTCAGACCGATCACTGTTGTGCGCGCCAAAAGCTGGAGGGCCGAGCGCGCGGGCGATGCAGCGCCCACGCTCGCGAGCAACGGCTCGAACGCAGCCCATAGCGCCGCTGTGGCAAGAAACGGAAGCATGAGCTGGACCGGATACGGCAAGGTGGCAATTCGACCCAAATGCACCCTGATCAACTTCGCGGCCGGATTCCCGCGCGCCTCCACAGGCGCAGCAATCCAGAGGAAAATCAACCAGAGGTAAAGCACCACAAACATCCTTAAAAAGCTCAGCAGCGAGTAAAGCAGTGCCTGACCCGCCAACCCGGGCCGGAACGGGATCACTACCGCCCCCAGGTTCAGTGCCGGATCCCAGTTCAACGCGGGCCCGAGCTCCCAATAAAACACTGCACGCGCGCCCAGCAACGAGCCAAGTCCGAGCAACAGTGGCCAGCGCCGGCGTTGCACAGGCGCGGTGGGCTTGAGCGTGCCAAGCAACGTCCGCGCGGTCGCATGCGCCAACGGGTCGTGCCGCGCTGCGCACCAGTTCAACCACAACAGCAGCCCGACCACGTTCAATATGAAATCAATCAAACCCATGCAGCGGGTAACCCCGAGCGGCAACCGCCGCTCGATACGGCGCGGCTGATCACCCCGGCACGGGTATTCACGCGCCTAGCCGGATTTTGAAATCAGCGCCGGGGCCGGCTTCGGCCGACACTCTAATTAAACGGCTGTGACATACCCGGGCTTTAACAACAAATCACCGCCTTGGCGTTTGATCACAGCACCCACCGGGGCGATCTGATCCTGACCGCATTTGCACACCCTTTTGTACCGTGCAATTTAATCGAGCGCAACTTGGCAATAATTGTGCGCAGCATGAGCTAGATCATGCCCGCGCCGAAGCGCAAGACCGACCCACAACGTTTCATGCATCGCTCCGGAATACGCGCAAAAACCTGCGTGCCTCCCCGACATGACCGTAATTTCTGCTTTGGGCGCGTACAAGCGCACTCCGCGCCAATTTTTGCCGAGTCGGACCCACCGACTCAACCGCAGTGTGACACAAGCACTGCACATTTTGGGGGCGCGCGCGGCGTCGCAGTGGCACCGGCACGACGCAAAGCAATTCGCACAATTCGCACACCCGCACGGAGCAGTCCTTAGAGACCCTTTTCCGACACGAGCGCGATTGGGCACCTAGTCGCACGTCAACCACTTGTCTGCGCGCCGACCCCGCAAAACGGCCTAAAGCAACTTTGATGACCTGCTAAGAAACCGTTAAAACGGGCCGAGAGGAATTGACCCCGGCACCAACTGGCATGAAAAAAGCCTGATGCTAAAGTCATCCGGGGCCCGAATATGAATTCAAAGACTAAAGCCCCATCAAAGCACAAGACCACACATCACCAAGGCGATGGTGGATAGTCTGACCGGAGTCTATTGAGACAAGCAACGGTGAGTAGCACCTTTTCATCAACACCAGGCTCCAGCCAGGTGAACGCCGATGCCGCCCAACAAAAACGCTTCAACGGCTCACTGCTGCCAGTACATTTCACCCACCGCTTAAGCCGGACGAAAATGGCTAAGTCTGAAAACCATTACGGCGTTATCCAAGGCTCTATGAGCGGAGGGCTCAGACGCTGTCGTGCCCAGAGGTGCTCGGCTTTTGGCGAGTGCGAACCCTCTCAGGGCGACCGGCACTAGCCCACCGTGCCAACGGTGGGTACAAGGCCCAAGAAAACCCAGCCAGTCCCCCAAGGGACGACAGAAACGGTGCACTCGGCCCCCCTCACCCAGGGCAAGTGCCAGAAAAAACATGCCCAACAGGCTGCTGAACCGACCCTGCGCGATTCCGGCACACGGATACGAATTGTGCGCCGGAAACAACCCTGCCGTCCCTGACGGGACTTTGGTTTTGTTTGCGTGACCATTTATCCACCACTTACGTAGTGGGCTTTTGTCTGCCGCGCCTTACGGCGCTCGATGTCCTACGCAAAGCCCGGCAAGCGCGGCGGAACGCTAGCGCAACGCGCTGGCCGCACTTTCACAAGCACAGCTACAGCCGAGGCGGCCCATTCCCGTAGCTGCGTTTGTAAAAACGCGGAGCCAATTGAGCCGGGTCAGGCACGTTCCGCGTTTTGACAAGCGCAGCTACACAGCCCACACCCGATCCAATTCAGCCTAAAGGCTGTACTACAAACAGAACGGGATGCCAAAATAGCAAGTGCCCGGCTTCCACGCGCGCACCGCGCTTTGACAAGCGCAGCTACGCCTTAGCCCGCCCAAGCCCGTCAGGGCGGCAGATCATAGCCCACCGTGCCAACGGTGGGTACAAGCCCCTAAGAAATCCCAACCAGTCCCGCAAGGGACGACAGAAACGGTGCACTCGGTTCGCGCATCCAAGGCGAGCGCACGAAAACATGGCCACAAGGGTACTGAACCGGACCCGTGCGACTCCGGCACCCGGATACGGGTCGAGCCGGAGATCGGCTCTGCCGTCCCTGACGGGACTTTGGTGTTGTTTGGGTGCCAGTTTGCCCACCACTTACGTGGTGGGCTATTGCCTGACGCACCTAAAAAGGCCCTAAGGAGTGATGTGGCACGGACCCGCTGCCAGCCGCGTAGCTTTTGACGGTCTTGTCCCTGAACGCTTCTCGGCGCGGCAAAATGCACACCGACTCCGCTGCGGCTCAAAACGAGGCACATCTGAAGCCCGTCAGGGCGGCAGACCATAGCCAACCGTGCCAACGGGGGCAAAACTGCGACCGCCCCCATCCGCTCCGGTAAATAACCTCAGTAAGAACGTCCTAGCTAGTGGCGCTTGAGTGTTCCAATCCTCCAGCAGGTCCGAGCGGCCGCAAAGCGGTTCGGCAGCGTAAGTGCCGAAAAGCTCGGCTGCGCCTAAGCCCCGAGGCTTGGTGTGCGCGCTTCGGTGTCCTGCGGAATGACTTCTCGTCCGTGTTTCCAAAACTGGCGCGTGGACGCAACGGCCCTCTCGGGGTCGCAGTTCAGCCAGCGCAGCCGCAGCCGGCCCAGGTACCGAGCTCAGTCAACCAGTTGCGATGGCGGGAACCCGTAGTGGAACCCGGTTTGATCCTGGTAACCCCAGGGCGCGGTAAATACAGCGCGGACCAGCACCGCCAACCCGGCCAGCGCCAACAGCCCGAATAGCATGCTCAGCACTGCGACCATCTGACGGGTCATTGTTTAGCATTGACGATGCCACGGGCCGGGCTGCTCCCATGAAAATTCGAGCTATGTGAGCCTTGCCCGGGCGGCAGTGTCCCAACCGGCGGGCGAGCCGGTCATGGCCTGCTTTTCCCGCATGGTTCATTCGGACTGGCAATCTGGGCTGCTTCGTTGGCTGATGCTCGGGGTCGGGTTCGACTGCGGCTCGACAAGCCGGCCGCCTCTGTTAAGTTTTACGGCGTGGGGTTTGCGACTGAACTGAACGCGCTGCCGGTCGGCGAGTTGCTACGCCGCGCCACGACGGCGAGTGCGCAAGCGGTGCGGACGAGCCTGGCCAAGGCTCGTCTGACGCTGGAGGATTTTGCGCACTTGATTTCGCCTGCTGCCGCCGAGCCGGCGTTGCTCGAACAATTGGCCAGGCGCGCGCACGCGCTTACCATCCAACGGTTCGGGCGCGTGATCCGGTTGTTCGCGCCGCTTTACCTTTCGAATGAGTGCGTCAACAACTGCAAGTATTGCGGGTTCTCGCGCGATAACCCGATAGCGCGGTTGACGCTGACAGTCGAGGAAGTGCTGCGCGAGGCCGAGGCGCTCTGGGCGCAGGGGTTTAGGAGCATTCTGTTGGTTGCGGGTGAGCATCCGAAGTTCGTGTCGGTTGAATACCTGCGGCAATGCGTCGCAGCGCTGCACAAAAATTGGCCGAGTATCTCGCTTGAAGTCGGGCCTTTGGACACGCCCGAGTACCGGGTGTTGGTCGAGGCCGGCGCCGATGGGCTGGTCATCTACCAGGAGACTTACGACCGCGAAATTTATGCACAAATGCACACCTCGGGGCCGAAGCGTGATTTCGAGTGGCGCTTGCACACGCCTGAGCGCGCGTACGCCGCAGGGTTCAAACGTATCGGCATCGGCGCATTGCACGGATTGGCCGATTGGCGGTTCGAGGCAATTTGCACCGCTGCGCACGCGGAATACTTGCAGCGGCATTGTTGGAAGGCGTTCCTGACAATTTCGATCCCGCGGCTGCGGCCATGTGCGGGCGAGTTCGAGCCGCTAACACGCATGACCGAGCGCGAGCTTGTGCAATTGGTGTGCGCGCTGCGGGTGATGTTCCCGGACGTGGGCATTGTGCTTTCGACTCGTGAGTCGCCGCAGACACGGGACGGGTTGATCCCGCTGGGCATCACCCTGATGAGTGCCGGGAGCCATACTGAGCCGGGCGGTTACACTGGTGCAGGCCGCCACAAAGTGCATCACAGTACGCGGGGGCGGCTGGCCGAGCTAGCCTCCGGCAGCAGTGAATGGGCGCCTGCACGACACACTAGCACGGGCGCGACCGAGCAATTCCTCATTGCCGATGAGCGGACCCCGGCGCAAATCGCAGAGGTCATTCGGCGCCTCGGCTATGAGCCTGTGTGGAAGGATTGGGACGTGGCTTTGAGCGCTTGAGCTAGTGCGGCGTGGCGCGCCCGGCGCGCGCGCATTCGAATAGGCAACAAACCTGCTGCTTGCACGTGCGCAAATGACCCGCAAGTGGTTATTCCACTATCGCTGGAAAAATTTTGACGCAGGACGTTGCGCGATACCGGGTGGGTGTGCAAAAATTTGGAAGTTACCGGATTCGGAACTGAACGAGTCGCGCGCCGGTCGGTCGAGCAGGTCGAAGCGATTGGTCAAAAGCTGGGTTTGGAGCAAGTGTATTTGACTCGATGGTGAAGAAGTTTTCGCGACGGAAGTTTGTCACATTGCTGGGTCTGGGCGCATTAGGGACGGCTGGCTACGGCGGGATAATCGAGTCGAGCCGGTTCATTGTCAGCCGGCATCAAGTTCGGCTCGGCAGGTTCAGTGGCCGCGCGCCGATCAGGATCCTTCACATGTCTGATCTCCATGCCTCGATGGTGGTCGGGCTGGACCAGATCGCCGAGGCGGTCGAGCTAGGACTCAAATGCGATCCGCATTTGGTCTGCCTCACAGGGGATTTCATCACGCGCAGGTACGAGCGGTTCGACGAATACGCGGCGGTGCTGGCGCCGTTGGCCAAGCACGCGCCCACGTTCGCATGCCTCGGGAACCACGACGGTGGGGCGTGGGCACAACGCCGGCGCGGCTACAGCGACACAGCGTCCGTGCGCGCATTGCTGGCCAAAAGTGGGGTACAACTGCTGCACAATGCCTCGGTCGCGGTCAGGCTCGATGGTTGGCAGTTAACGGTCACCGGGCTGGGCGATTACTGGGCAGGTGAACTTCAGCCCGAGGTCGCGTTCCGTGGTGCGGACCCGGAATCAGCCCGGCTCGTACTGGTGCACAACCCGGACAGTATCGAGGAACTGAGACGTTACGGCTGGGACCTGATGCTATGCGGGCACACGCACGGCGGCCAGCTACGGCTGCCAGTGCTCGGTACCCCATTTGCGCCCGTGAAAGACCACCGGTTGGTGGACGGACTCCACAACTGCGACGGGCGCTGGGTCCATATCACGCGCGGGGTGGGCAACCTTTTGGGCATACGAATCAACTGCCCACCTGAAGTTAGCTTGATCACACTGGTCGGATGAACACTGTGATTGCAAACGGCAAGCCTGTCGAAGCGAGCGTGCCATGCACGCTTGAGGAATTCCTGGTTGCGCAGGGGTTCATTCCCCGGAGCGTGGTCGTCGAGCACAACGGCGAGGCGGTGCCGCCATCAGAGTTCCGCAGTCGCGTGCTTAACGCGGGTGACCGGATCGAGATCGTGCGCGTAGTGGCGGGCGGTTGAACCCGTTGCAGCCACGGGTTGGGACGCTTGCAATACTTTCGCGCCGTGCCTCATTTGAAGAGCAGCAACCGCAGCCCGACTAGGATCAGGAAACATCCGAACGCGCGTTTGAGGTCCTGCCCGCTCAAAAACTGGGTGAGCCAGGCGCCGAGATACCCGCCCAACAGCGCAGTTGGCAGAAGCCATAGGCCCGCCGACCAGACAACATGCCCAGCGTGATTGTGCTTGAGCGCCCCGACCAGTGCCGTCGGCACGATCACGATCAACGAGGTCGCCACCGCTTGATGCGGCGTCAGGCGCAGGAGGTAGATCATTGCAGGCACCATAACCACCCCGCCGCCGACGCCGAACATGCCACTGGTCAGCCCGCCAAACAGCCCGATCAACCCTGCCAATGCGTAGTTCATGGCCGATTAAATTGCGCGGCTCCGCAGCGCACACAACTCTTTTTGGCGCGTCTAACGGCGGTCGCGGGTCCGTTCCAGCGCTGCGCGCCAGCGCACTGCTTGCCTCCTTGGCGAGTTGCGCCACAGCTACGCTCGGATTCGCCCGGACTTCGCCCGGTCAGCGTTGAATGCGCGCCCTTAACCGGCTGCTGTTCAGCAGGTTCGGAAAAAATTTCAGAATGCAGCTTGCTTTTAAGTGGCTTTAGCGTATGGTTTGGCCAACGAAAACAGAAACAACATGCCTACCTTAGGAATTTTCCCCGGCCGAATCGCCACGCGCGGTTTGGGTGGAGTGGTCATATCTGCAGCCTTGCTATGCTCAGGCGGACTTGCTGCTGCCGCTGAGGCTGACAAGCCCCAGACGAATGCGGCAGAGGCGGCTTGGGCCGAGCTGGAAAATTCGCTACGCGCGCCGCAGCCGCCAATCGAATGGCAAATTGTCCAACCTACAGACGAACAGATATCGGAGTTCAGAGCGAAGTACCGGCAATTCGCCGAGACCGCAGCGGACAAAGCGCGGGATTTTTACACCCGTTTCCCCGACCATACAAATGCGTTCCGCGCGCGGCAGGCCGAATACGGGTTGTTGGCCGCAGCCGTGCTGACCGGCGCGACCAACCAGCGCGTGCGGTTAATCGCCGCAGGCGACGAATTGCTCAAGCAGCCCGGCCTGACCCCGGACGACAGATTCGAGATACGTAGCAGCCAGATTCAGTTCATCGCAATGGCCCGGGATATCAAGGACCGAACCGAAGCCGCCGCAGCCTTCGAAAAAGACGTGCGCGCGCTGCAAAAAGAATTTCCCGACAGACCAGAAGTTTGGCAAATGCTGGGCGAGATAGCGCAGCAGTACCCGCCCGAAAAAGCGCGACCACTGCTCACCGAAATCGTCGAAGGCCCAGCCCCGGACGAGCTTAAGGCCGAGGCACGCGCCACGCTCAAAAAGTTCGACATGGTAGGCAAGCCGCTCGCGCTCAAGTTTACTGCGCTCGATGGCCGCGAGGTTGACCTCGAAAAGCTCAAGGGCAAGGTGGTGCTAATTGATTTCTGGGCCACATGGTGCAGGCCATGCGTGGTCGAGTTGCCGAACGTGGTCAAGCTTTACGAAAAGCTGAACCCGAAAGGCTTCGAAATCATAGGCATCAGCCTCGACCGTCAGCAGGACAAAGCGCGGCTGGAAAATTTCCTCAACGAATACAAAATGACCTGGCCCCAATACTTCGACGGCAAGTTTTGGCAGACCAAATATGCCGAGGAATTCGAGATACACCGCATACCCACCATGTGGCTGGTGGACAAGAAGGGCAACCTGCGCGATCTGAACGCGCGGAGTGACCTCGAGGCCAAGGTCGAAAAACTTCTGGCTGAATAGCACCGCGTTAGCGCTGCGCGTGGTGCGCGCACTCGCAGCCGCAAGATACGCAACACAAACCCGCGAGAATCAGCCGTGCGGCCGCTGTTTTTTCGCCGCGGCTCAACACGCGTGCCAACTCAGGGTTGGGAAGCCGTACCCCAACGGTTCGATCTCCGGCGCTCGCCGGTCCGCGGGCGCACGCCGGCTCCGCCTCACATTTTTGGTGTGCGCCGGGAACCCCGCTCGCCCTGGGCTGACTATCAGCACGCGTGATACGACGCGCATCGGCTACGCCAAATGGGCTTGACCACAACCGGGCGGTAAACGGCCGAGCCGCTTGAACGTCATCGGGCTACATTTGGCCGTAGTGCTATTGCTCTACTTCGGTCGCGGAGCCCACTCGCAGAGAGTCAAACTTTACCTGCGGGAAGCTGTCAGATTGCAATTGTGAGCGGCTTATGGCTCAGCCGCGGCGGGAGAGACCGGAGTTGCGCCTGTTCGAATTGGACGGGGACCCCCTCATCCGACGGTTTTCCCGCAGCTCAACCGTTCGGATGGCACCCGGGTTGCGCACCCGCAATTTGACTGATGAGCGAAGCGCCAGCCGGCGACAGAGATTCACCGCTGCGGCGCAGCGGGGAGTGCAGTGCCTGACTGCGGCTGCGCACCAGTTTGCAACAGCCCGTACTTTGCGAGAATAGGGTTAAAATCCGGATTCGTTTTTGCGAACGCTTGCAGGTTGCTCACCAGCATTTGGATTTGCGGCTGCGCGTTGGTCCGGTAGTTCTCGACGAACCGGCTCAGCTCGACCGCGCGCCGGTTCGTAGCGAACAATTGACGCAGCAGGAAAAGCCCCAACGCCCCGCCCAGGAACAGGTTCGCTATCAACAGCCCGATTATCAACCGTTGCAACGACTGCACCTCGGACTTCAGCCCGTTCTCGCTCGGGCCGGGTAACTGTGGAGCCGGTGTCTGGGTTTGTTGTGCTTCCATAGGTCAGCCAAATGGTTCGGTTTTTAGCGTACACGCGACGGCTGCGGTTGCGTCTGCGGACTCAAGAACTGTTGAGGCACACCCGCACGCTGCAAAATGCCCGTCACTGCAGGATTTTTCTTGCTGTACTCGATCGTGTCGTTAACGAGCGAGCCTATTATCACGCCGGTGTTTTGAATCTGAAGCGCCTGCATTTCCAAGGTCCTGAGCCGGCGGAAGTTCCGTTCGTAGCCGAGTGCAAGGCCGAATGTCGCCACAGCGCCCACAATAAGCACGCCCAACAGGAACGTGATCAGCGGATTGGTTTTCATAAGTCGCGTCGCTGACTTTACTGGTTCAACCTCGGCGCGCCAAGCAGTTTTTCGGAAGTGTAAACGGCCAAGCAAGATGCCGATTGCCATCGAACGCGCCCGCCGCGTGCCAAGCTGCGCTGCTTGCGCCAAGCCAACTGCCGCACCGGCTTCGGCAACACCTTAAAACGGAGTTGATTTTGCGCCACGCACGTGGCATTTATTTTTCGCACCTTTTGCGTTAACCAAAGCCTTGGTCGCATGCCGAAAGAGGAACCGATTGAGCTGATTGGTTCAGTAACGCAAGTGTTGCCGGGCACGATGTTCCGCGTCGCCTTGCCCAACGGCCATGTCGTGCTTGCACATATCTCGGGCAAGATGCGGAAAAACTTCATCCGCATAAGCGTGGGCGACAAGGTGAGCGTCCAGATGTCGCCCTACGACTTGGGCAAGGCGCGGATCATCTACCGGCACGGTTAAGCAGACCGGTTCCACTGCGCTCGATAGGCCGGCTCGCGCGCGCTTCAAACGGTGACTCTGATGGCACCACACTTATCTCCGGTGCCATGAGACCCACACTTTACCGCGCAGGTCGGGCCGGGGGTGCACCTTTCTGGTTTTCGACCAGACCGCGGACAATGTTTAGCCGCGTCCCGACCCTGGCACTGGCATGGCCGGCGCAGGATTTATCAACCGCAAATGCCAAATATCCTGCGCGACACAGCGAACCCATTTCTGGCTTATCGCAGCCTGTCTGGCCAACCCAGAAATTTTTGCAGCCACAACTTTAGCGCGCGCCATTTGGCGTACCCGCGCTCGAACGACACGTAATCGTAACGTTCCGCGAGCCGGCGCAGTTCCGACGCGCTCGGCATGCGCCGCCCCCAAAATTGCGGGATCACACGCAGCCACGCCCGCTCGATGATCGCGACCCGGTCAGGATACCGGTTCTTGATGTAGTGCCCGTACGTCTCGTACTCGCTGAACAGATTGGGATGCACAGGCTCGAGCACGTTCATGATCTTCAGCGGCCAAGGGTACGGCCCGGGAAACCGACGCTCGATCTCGGCGAGCATTTCGCGCACAACGGACTTCTGCATGAGCATGTGCTGCGCAATGAACGAGCACTCACGATGCGGGTCGCTGCCGAACAAGCGCCGGTACGTATCAAAGTAAGGTGGATGGAACTCGCTGGCGCGCGTGAGCAGCATCCGACCCTGAACGTCAAAAAACTGCATTGGCCGCAGTGGCACCGTATCGGCGTCCCAGACAAGGTAGAAATCGTCCTCCGGATCAACAAACGCGTACTGGAGCTTCAAGAATTGCTGGTAATACCAGCCTGCGCCAGCAGGGAAGCCCGGTAACTTGAACCCGCGCAAGTCTTCAAGGCGCAGCCCGGGAATAAAACCCTCTTCGGATACCACATTCGCATTCCGGCCAAGTCTAGCACGGATCAGTTCACAATCGGCTTCGGGCGCAAGCACGGTCAATCCGTCAAATGGAACGCACTCGGGCAGCCGCGCTGCAGCAAGCTCGAGCACGGGCAGATCACGCGCGCGGCACGCGGTGACGACTTGCAACGGCCGGTCAACCATGGCGCCGGCGCCGGTTTGATCTGGATTGCATTTTTGACTGGCCCCGTTCACTGACTGTCACGAATCGCGCTTTCGAGTTAGCATACCAACCTTACACCTTGTTGCGTCTCGGTTTTCGAATCGGGGACGCAACTAGTTTACCCCGCTGCCTGTCCCAGCACTTCACGATAAATCTGAATGTGGCGCCGCGCTATTTCGGTCGGATGATAGCGCTGGCGCATAACCGCCGCAGCCGTCTGCGGCCGTGGCCACCCGGCTTTTATCCAGGCCGCAATCCGCCGGCCAAGCTCGGCCCAATCACCGTCCGAGACCAATTCGGCTCCGTCCACTCCCTCTGCAATGTCCGGCACGCCACCCACACGGAACGCGAACAGCTTCAGGTTCCGCGCCAGCGCCTCGGCAACCACAAGCCCGAACGATTCAGCAGCAGAAACATGAACTAGGGCGGAAGCGTGGTCGTAGTGCCGGAGCATTTCTTCAGCCGGCAGCGCGCCATGGTACATCAGCCAACCTTTGCATTCGGGCGACTCAACTTCGCTTAAGAA
>JANWZY010000064.1 GCA_025061935.1 Verrucomicrobiia bacterium | reverse complement strand
ATCTGGCGTCGGGGGGCCACACTGGCACCGCAGGCTTCCTCCAACGGCAGTGCGTGGCTCGCCCCTCACAGTTCATAGGACAGGGAAAGCCCTAAAGTGATTCCTTTGGTGTAGGACGAGTAAATGTATCGCTTGTCCGTTGGCCCGCTGACCGCGTAGGAACGGATGATCTCCGGGTTCAGCAGGTTACGGGCTGTAAAACGTGCTTTGAAACGTTTGCCCAGTTTTTGCGACACGACCAGGTCCAGGCTCGGGGCCGGTTGTTCGTAAACGTCGTAGCCGTTGTTGACAATTAGTGCCAGTCGCTCGGCGGCGTAGTAATAGACGAGTGTCACCGCTGTGCCTGTGCGCTCGATGTCCCATGAGATATCCGCGTTAATGATCAGCGGCGACTGGTCGTACAGCGGACGGCTGGTCACCAGCTTGCCTGTGCCCTCGAGTTTGCGCTGTTGAATCTCTTTTTCCAGCGGCACCTCGGTGTTGATCCAGGCGACATTCAAGCCCAAGCTCAACGGACGCAGCGTCTCGGTCAGGATGCCAAGACTCTGCCGGCCCTCGAACTCGAGGCCCCAGGCCGTAGCCTCGGCTGTGTTCAGGAACGTCACAAAATCGCCCGATGAGGTCCACGACACATTGCCGTTCGGGTCGAGCGCGGCGTTGAACTTTTCGATCGGGTCTTTGAGAGTTTTGTAAAATGCGCCGAGTGAAACGAGACCGCCGTTAGTGGTGAACCATTCCCATCGGATGTCGTAGTTTTTGACTTGGGTCATCTTAAGGAACGGATTGCCCTCGACGATTTGGTCGCCGGTCACGTCGAAGCTGCGGTACCGCGCGAATTCGCGATACGTCGGGCGCGCAACTGTCTCAGCGTAACTGAGGCGCAAGTGCATGTCCTGACGTAGTTCCCATGTCAGGCTCGCGGCTGGCAAAAGGTCGGCTTGATCAATCTTTCCCGTAAATACATCTTTCGAGCCGAAGGCGGAGGATGCCACCTGCATGAAAGTTGTCTCGTACCGTACGCCGCTCATCAGGCGCAGGCGCGGCACCAGCGGCACCTCGACCATGCCGTAAACAGCGCGAATTTCTTGTGCCCCGTCATAGAAGTTGTTTCCCAACACGGATGTGAGTACGCGCGAGAACTCGTACCTGCGCGGCACTCCCCGAATGGTTACCACCTGTGGCGGCGGCGCATTCGTCCCCAGCATGTATTCGTATGGGAACGTCTCAGGGTCAACTATGCTGCCGGAGCCGCCTGCATAGCTAAACGTGCGCTCGTCAAAGGCACGCTCCGAATCGCTCGCGAATGCCCCGGTCTTGATCTTCCACTCCAGGCCGCGCCCGTCTTCGAACGGCAGCGTCAGATCGAGCTTGTAATTCTGGTTCTGGTCTTCGAGGTGCCGGAAGTAGCGCGTGGGCCTTTCCGGGAACGGCGTGTTGTTGCTGATTAGGTCAACGCCGCGGCGCGTGTCCTGAGGATTTTGCGGATTCGGGTAACTGATGAAATTGAAGTAGCGCAAGTCAGGCTCGTCCTGGGTCGTGGTGGCCAGTGAGACCAGCCAATCCACCTGCAGGTTACTCAGGCCTGGCAACTTATGTTCACCGCGGAATTGGTGCGCGTTAAGGTTACGCTCGGTCCAGTGCAGAACATTGAGGTGCGTGCGTCGGTCGCTGTTGAATTGGTCCTCGCCGCTGCTTTCGATCCGCCCGAACAGCTTGCGCGCCATGTCCTCTGCATTTTGTGTGAACAGAAACGTATAACCCAGCCTATGGTTTTCGAACGGTTGCGCGGCAAGGTTGAGCAGCGCAGACCACTGCGCTGTGGCTGTGGCGCGTGTATCTTCGAAATCCTGATACATGTGCGGGGCTGCGCCGCCGCGCGGTGCGTATCTACGGCGAATACCGTTTTCGTAAAACCGAAAATCGCGCTCGTAATTCATCCCTGCGAAATATCCGACGGGTACGCCGCCGAATTTGATCGTGTCGCCAATCAGGAAGTTCAAGTCGTGGTCAGGCGGTGGCGCTTTGCGATGCGGGCCCATGTAGGGCGTACCGAATGACCGGACGAGACGGTCCATTTCCATAGCCGCGGCAGTTTTGTTCGTGAACGGGATACTCAAGCTGCCGCTTGTGGCTGTACGCAGTAGTTGCTCGAGATGAGTTCCCGTGACGTTGCGCAACTCGGGGGGCAACCTACGCGTACCGTCATCCATGGCAAGCCAATCGGTACTACCGCCCGGGTAAGTCAGGAAACGCTCGTTCCCGGTCGCCTGCGTGTTGTAGCCCACCCCGGCGCCAGCCTTGAATATGAACCTGTCCGGGAACGACTTCGTGCGAATGTTCATCGCACCGCCTGAAAACCCGCCGGGCAGGTCCGGCGTGAACGTCTTGCTCACGACCACGCTCTCGATGACCTCTGCGGGGAACAAATCAAGCTGCGCGGCGCGGCGGTACGGGTCGGCGCTCGGCACATCCGCACCGTTAAGAAGCGCTATGTTGTATCGGTCGCTCAAGCCGCGGATCACGGCGAATTTGCCATCCACCACCGATACGCCCGTGATCTTGGTCATGATTTCGGCTGCGTCGCCTGCGGCCAGACGCGAGAACCGGTCGGAACCGATCGCTTCAATCAACGCAGTCGCGCTCTGGCGCTCGATCAACAGCGCGGTGGTCTGCTCGGTGAACTCTTCCGCAGTGACTTCATACTCTTCCATTTCGTAGAACTCGGGGCGCAGGTTGCCATTGACAGTCGTGGTTTGACCCGGCAGCACCCGCACCTCGGTGACCACGGCCGTGGCAAAACCTGGCTTCGAAAACCGGAGCACGTGCTCGCCGGGCGGCACGTTCTTCAGTTCGTACCGGCCGGACGCATCCGTCTGCGCTGCGAGCGTCGTGCCCCGGACGGTCACCACGACGCCTGGCAAGGCCGAGCCGTCCCAGGTGTTCACGACTACC
Organism: Verrucomicrobiia bacterium; assembly: GCA_025061935.1. GTDB lineage: Bacteria > Verrucomicrobiota > Verrucomicrobiia > Limisphaerales > DTLC01 > DTLC01. The sequence continues at coordinate 9,493 of JANWZY010000064.1, read as the reverse complement.
CCGGCCACAGCACCAGAGTCCTGCGAAAATGCCGGAACCGCACCGAGCACAACCAACGCTGCTAAAGCAGCAGACCAAGCTAGCGCTTTCGGCACAGCAACAACTCGGCGCCACGCGCTAAACCGATTCGCGCGCGATACAATTTTTTGAACTCCGCCGACATGCTGGCACCCTCGAGCTTGTAGCAGAACGCAACTTTGAACTGATCCAGGCCAAAAGTGCGCGCTTTGGTACCTGGCATATGTCTCGAAGCTCGAACAAGCACTAGAGTCCAATCGTGAACACAGCCAAAGCGGCGGCACGCCGCCGGCCCCTGGGCGATTTGGCGCAGGAGAAATGGTCGGGCGCTGGCACTTTTCACGTCGAGCTACACTGCAAACCCGTGCTAAGGCGGCATGCAAACTCACGCTGGCCCGCATGACAAAGCTTCCAACGGCGATAGCGCCATCGCCGTCTGGTCGCGAATGCAGCAGACGCGTCAACGCTTTGCCCAACTTCGAGCACGACGTCAGTCGCGAAAACACTCGCGCCGGGCGGGATACGTCATGATGGAACATGGGCACTTGGGCTTTAGCGAGCGGTTTACGACCGGCCCGCCAGTTGCTCGACTTTTTCAAGGTACCGCTGCACGGTATCGCGTGGCTTCAGCTTCTGTGCCTTGCGCAGCTTTTCGGCCGCCAGCGCGTACTTACCAGACTTCACCAGCAGTTGCGCATGCTTGACATATGCATCCGCCTCGAACCCGGGCAGCTTTGCTGCGGCATCGTAGCGGAATTCAGCCTTTTCCGGCTCGCCCGCGCGCGCGTAATAGTCGCCCGCCAGCAGCAGCGCTTCGCCATCGAGTGGATTCCGCGCTATGATCTGCTCCAATACTTTGATGGCGTCTTCGCCCGAGCCTGTGGCCAGCGCCACTTTCGCCTCTTGCTTAAGCAATTTCAATTCATCGTCCGGCGCGAGCTTGCCCGCTGCAACAGCGCGGATGCGTTCGCAAAACGACTTGGCTTCCGCATATGCGCCGCGAGCGGTTAACAGCTCCGCAGCACGTAGCGCCTTGGCCGGCCGCTGCCATGCGTCCTTCTCCAACGCGGCGCGATAAGCGTCCAAGGCCAACTCGCGCGCTTCGAGGCTGAGATAGATGTCGCCGAGCGTGAACAGGTTGTCAGCGGTGGCCTTGTCGAGCCGCCGCAGCACTTCGAAGTTCACCGCTGCCTTGACCAGCTCATTTTTCTGCAAATACACGTTTGCTTGAACGCTCCAGAGCGCGTCGCGCTCAGGGTGCTTGCGGAGCAGCTCGTCCAGCAGTGCCAGCGCGCTGTCGTAGTCCGCCTGCGCGACCAGGCTCTTAACCAGGCCGAGTTGGAAATCGAGATTGTCCGGCTCGAGCAACAACGCCTGCCGGTACGCCGCTTCAGCCGAAACAAACCGCCCGGCGTTCAAATGCGCGAACCCGAGCAGGCCGAAAGCGCGCGGATCGGCGTCGCCCAGCGCTATGCTGCGCGTCAGTGGCCCAACTGCGGCATCGAACTTCCCGTCACGCGCAAGAGCGAGGCCGAGATTTTTCCACGCGCGCCTGAAGCTCGGGAACTTGGCCACTGCACGCTCGAACCACTTCACCGCGTTGGTGGTGTCGCCATGCTGGAAATGGATGTTGCCAAGAAGAAAATCGAACAGTGCGCTCGCCTCAGGCTTGACCCGACTTTCCAGCTCGGGAATCGCCTTGCGCGGGTCGTCGCGCAACAGGGGCAAAATTTTCTCGCGATAAAACTGCTGTTCCTCGGCAGTCAGGCGCGGCTCGACATCTGAATCAAACCCGTAACTGCCGATCAACCGGCGCTGGAACTCCGGATCATTCCAAAGGCTTGCCAGCGGATGATCCGCCGCAATGGGTGCAAACGCGCCCGGACCGGTTTCGCGCGGTTCCGGCGCGGGCGCAGGCGCGCGCGCGGTTGTTGCAATGGCCCGGCGCTCGGCAGGCGGATTGTTTTTCGGCGCGTCAGCGGCCAGGGCGATACCGAGGTTGATCGCCAACCCAGTCAGCACCGCCCAACGCGCCGCAGCTGACAGCTGCCCCTGCATCCGAACCCGTACCGATTCGGTGTACGGCCTCGGGCGCTGCAACGCCGCAGATTCACAATGTTCGCCTGGGCAGTAGCGCAGTCTTCCAAGCGCCGGTGAGGCAGATTGGGCATTTAGCGGCACAATCGAGGCGCCGCCAAGTAGGCGCAATCCAGAGGCTTCGCCAGTGCACGGCCACTTCGCATGCGCGTGGGCTTCTGAACTGCGGCAGCTTGCCGCCGCTTTCACCTCCGAGCTTACCCCGCGATAATGCGCGTTTCCATTCTGTACTGTGCCGCGCAACGGCATACCGCCGGGAAAAGTATGACGTACCACGGGCAAGAGTTCCGAGAATCGCGTATTATTACAAACCAAGTTTTCCATGTGCAGATGCTGGTCAGCTTCAGGTGTTGATTCGGAACCGAATCGGGAGTCGCACATAACAACGCACCGACTCACCGTTCTTTTGGGCCGGGCGGAACTTCCAGTTTCGTATCGCTTCCAGTGCCGGCCGCTCGAACTCGGGCCGCGTCGAGCTTTCCACGCGCGCGTCCACCACGCGCCCAGTCTCATCCACAACGAATACAAGCGTCACCAGCCCTTCGACGCGCGCCTTGCGTAGCTCGGGCGGATACCGCGGTGGCACCGAGGAGATCAGCTCCGGCTGCTTTTCCACATCCGCAACGTTGAAAACCTCGACTGCTGCGCCGACATCATGTTCTGCCGCAATCATGGCATAGCCCGGAAGTGCGCCGCCGGCGCCGACTGCGATCTCCAAGTCTATGTGCAACTGCATGGGAGGCGGCGTGTCTGTCAACACTGGCGGAGGTGGCTCGGTCTTGTCCTCAGGGGGCGGAGGCGGCGGCGCGTCTGTCTCTGGCGGCGGGGCCTCTAGCTGGACGCTGTCAACCTTCCTCAGTACGAGTTGCCTTTTGACCCCGCTCGAAACCATTTGAGTCAGTGGCAACACAAGAAACACTGCGAGCGTCAGGCCCAGTGCACCCAAAGTAGGCCACAGCGGATTCGTTCGGCTCGGCAGTGGCGTATAGACCCGGCTCATGCACTAGTTCCCGAAACCGAGCTGCGCGCGCAAACCGAATTGTAGCCGAGGGCCAACAATCGGGGTCCGAGAGCCGGACGCGCGCGGTGTGTCCGGACACGTCCATGTCCGTTCGACAAGCCGGAACCAGGTACTCAGACTATCAAAAACCATCACAGGTTCGCGCACACATCGAGGTTCTGGATCCTAACTGCCACCCTGCTCAGCAGCTATGCTAACGTTCTTAGCGCCCCCGAGTTTGGCCTCGTCAATCACGCGTACCAATAGCCCGGCACTGGCATTTCGGTCCACTTGAATGATCACGGGCAACGGCTCATTTTGCGTCAGCCGCCGCACCAGCGGGCGCACGCCGCCGAGCCCGATTTCTTTACCGCCATACACAACCTGACCTTTGGCGGTAACTGCCAGCAAAATGCTGTTTTTTTCCAGCTCGACCGCAGATGCCGCCTGCGGCTTGTCCACCTCGGTGCCTGTCTCCTCGACAAACACCGTGGTCACAATGAAGAAGATCAGCAGGATGAACATCATGTCTATCAGCGGCGACACGTTGATGTCGGTTACCTCCTCGGTGTCAGTGATGGCGCGTCTGAAACGCATGGCTCAGATCAAGCGGGCACCATTGCGGTTTCCGGCGTGGGTCTTGGGCCGGTCGGCGCCGCCGCGTCGGTTCGGCTCGCTGCTGTCGGGTGCGCCGCGCAGCGCGCGGCATTACTGCGGAACCATTGCACCACGTAGCTTTCCAAATGCGCGAGGAACGCCTCGTACTCACGCCGCTGCCGACGAATCAGTTGGATCAATACTAGGCCTGGCAACGCAATGCACAAACCCACCTCCGGCGGGAACAGCGCCTGCGAAATGCCGGCAGCCATTGCTTCGGTCACCTTACCGCCTCCGCCGCCAGCCGCCAGCGCCTGAAACGTAACCAACATGCCGAACACCGTGCCCAATAGCCCCACAAGCGGCGCCGCAGCAACGAATGTCCCGAGCAGTTGGATTTGGCGGTCGATCGGTGGCAGTATGCGTGCCGCAACCTCGGCGAACCGTGAGTTGATGTCGCGCGCAGAACGCGCGTCCTCAAGCACATACCGGATGATTTCGCCGACCTCGCCGTCGCCCTTGTCAGGTCTGCGAACCCAGGCTTTCCAAGTTTTCTCGGCCAGCCGGCGATACTGGCGCCCGGCCAGGTCGCGCCACAACCGGACACCGGTGAAAAATGTCACCAGTGCAAGGCCAAACAGCGGCCACATGACCCAACCCCCAGCGTTCCAGATTTGTAGGATTCTTTCGATCATACTTCGCGCTTTGTTGCAAGTACCTGCGTGGTCTCACCGTTCGACGGCAGCCCGTTGATGAACGCGACCGCCGTCTGTTCCATATTGGCCAACACGCTTTTAACGCGCCGCGTCAATACCGCGTGCAAAAGCAGCGAGGGAATGGCCACAATCAACCCGAACTCGGTGGTTATCAGCGCCTCTGAAATGCCGCCCGCCAGCGTTTTAGGATCACCCGCGCCGAAAATGGTGATCATGTTGAAAGTGTTGATCATGCCGGTGACCGTGCCCAGCAGTCCCAGCAACGGTGCCGCCGCCGCACTCAGCGCTAAGAAAGGCACCAGCCTTTCGAGCTTCGGCCGCGTGGCGAGCATTTTTTCATACATAACCTCTTCGATGTATTCCTTCTGTTCGTGGCAGTGATCTATCCCTGCGTGCAACATATCTCCCACCGGCCCGCCTATTCCGCTCGCCACTGCAACGGCTTTGGACCTGTCACCGCGCCGCAGCGCCGACAGGATAACCTGCAGATCCGTCGGGGTCGCCACACGGATGTGACTTAAAGCGATCCAGCGCGTAACAAAAATTGTCAGCGCTGCCAGCCCAAGCAAAAGTATGGGGACCATTACCGGGCCGCCTTTCTTGATGTGTGTCCATAAATCGTCCCGTGCGGCGCTTATCTTCAGCGCGTTCCCCAATGTAGCGTCGAACGGGAACTCGGCCGCACCGGCGCGCGTCAGTTCACGCACAGTTGCCACAAACTCAGTAGGTACAGCCAGAACGGTGGGTTCAGCCGAGCCGAGCTGGAGTTCGACCACACCGGCAGCAGGACTCTCGTCGCTGGCGAAAAGTGCAACTGGTCCAATGAGCGCAAACTGGCCGCGCTCGAGCCGGCCTGACGGAGCGAGCGCGCGCCCGGCGAACCGCACGCCGCCCAACGCGTCCTCCAACCGGGCCAACGATTGTGCCAATAGTGCACCCTGCTGCGCCAATCGCTCCGCCTCGGACAGCTCGCGTGAATCAGCAGCCTGTTGCGCAGCATCCACGATCCCCTTGAACCGCGCCACTTCGCTGACATGAATCCGTGCCTCGAAAGCACGCGCGTACTCAGCCAGCAGCGCGCTGATAAACTTGACTTCGTCGTGGCGGCGTTTGACCTCGGCCTTAAGCGCGTTCAGCTCGACTAGCTGGTTCTCATGGAAACGCTGCGCCCGTTCCAGCTCACGCCGCTTAGTCAACACTTGCTCTTCAAGCTCGCGCAAGCGCCGCGTCAACGGCAGCCGCTCGGCCTCAACCTGTTGCCGGACCTCGTTGAGTTCATTCAGCGCAGCCTGCAAATCTGCCTGTGCAGTCACGGCAACCATTTCCGGGCCGCTCGCCGGAGCCGCCAAGCTGCCGAGGAGCATGACCAGGACAGTTGACAAAACGTAGCGGAGCCTGACTGCGGGACGCGGCGCGGATTGGCGATCCGTCTGCGGTGTTAAAGCGCCAGCAAGCTGGCGCACTCCCAAAGCTTCGCCCGCGCCGAGCCATCCCGCATGCGCGAAAGCGTCTGGAGCGCGGTGATCCCGCCCAAGCGGGACCGCTTTCACCACCCCAGAAACTGAAAGTCGGCATTGCAGCAGGTTGGCAACCTGCGCCATCAACCCTGGAACGGAACCACGTTTCACCACAGCGGATCGTGCCCAGTTCATCGGATTTGCACTGGCAACGCCACGAAAGTGGCCGGCACAGCGTTCTTGTAAACTGCAATGGCCTTCCTTATGCGTTCGGCCAGTTCCGGTCGTTCAAACCACTGCCAACCATTGGCAGATGGTGCACCTACCCCCGCGTACCGGCCCGACTTGTCAACGAAATATGCTTGGGCCAGTCCCACATAAATGGTCTCCACCTGAACCTCGGCGCCTGTGGTGTCTTTGCGCAGCTCACTTACGACAGTGACCGCTGCGTTGAACTTGTCCGCCTCATTGAGAATGCTTACCACGTTTTGCAGCCGCTCGACCGGTCCGGCTTTTGCTTTGGCGGGATCGGCCGGGATTCGATTAATCAATGGCTGGACCTTATCAAGCAGCGGCGCCGGAAAAGCTGGAGCAAGCGCGCGCACGCGTTGCTCGAGTACTGCCGCAAGCTCGCGGGCGCGCTCGAGCGCAGCGTTCAACTCGCGCTGCTGGTCAAGCACGGCCTCCCTTTCCTCATCCGCGCGGGTGCGGTTCGTCGAGACGTTCGCCAATTGGTCAGTGAGATTCCGCAACTCGCGCTCGAACATCAGTATGCTCTGTTCGATTGCATCTTTCTCCGACTGCCACTCGCTGCGCGTTTTAGAAATCAACTGACGCGTTTGCACCCACTGCTCGAGCACAGGCCGCGCATCTGCTGATTCTCCTTCGCCCCCAATTGCCAAATCCGCCGAGCTAACTACCAATACCGTGCTGACCACCCAACTCGCCACCCGGGTCCGAATATTCAACAACGAGACCAGGCCACGGCGCCTTACAAACCAAAAGCGCTTCAACCTAGCGCTGCGCCACAACGCGGCAGCAGCACGAATAGCAACCATGCACTTTATGCGCGACAAAAACCCTGGCGACGCACCCTGCGCGGTACCCGTGCGCATCATATCCACTGGACCCACGGCGTGCGCAGCCGACTCAAAAGCTCCACACTGGTGCCCAAAATTATTGTTGCCGAGCTGATACACTTTTTCCGCCAAACAACTAACCCCAGAAATGCTCATTCTTTCTGCTGTGCATATTCGGTTTGTTTTGTTTCAGCCCTGCGGCGCAATCGTTACATGTTGGTTACAGGCTCGCACGTATCGGCCACAGCATAACTTGAATTCCTTCCGCATGAACTCGGCATGGCAAACGCTTTCGCTTATTGCGCAATCAAACTTGCTGCAGCGCCCTCCAGCGCCTCAAAACAGACGGGGCAAGTTAACCACCGCCAGCCAGGCTGAAACGTCGCCAAATCTTTTCGAACTGAAACTCAAAACGGGCGTTAACTACGCCGGCTACGCCAGGTTCATGTTTCGCGTCGCCGCCGGCATCGCACACATCACGATTTGCTCTCTGTGCGCGGTGCTGCTGGGGGCACGCAAGCCCGCTACTGGCGATCAGGTCCCAACTTTTCGCCCTGATTTCACGTTGACGCTCTACCTGGCGCACCGCGGCGATAGCCATTTCCTCGAATAAAACGGGAAAGACCAAAAGTGGAAACGGATGCATCCACGCGCTCGCTGCAGCCTCAAACGCTGCGCGTTCGACCGCAGCGCGCACTTCTGGATCGTGCTCCTGTTCTAACCAGCTGGTTAGACAGTGGCGTCTAAGCCGCTCGAGCATGTCTTCCTCGACGGCCGCGGGCCGCCTCCATGTGTTTCGCCTGCTTAGTAACATCGCACGCACAGTCCAGTTCACGCCTAAACTAGTAAGTGAACGATGTGCCGCGTAAACGAACTCGGTGTGAAAATTTCGAAACGGCACGGCCTGTCTCACGACGTACGTATCCGTGCCGGAATGTGGTTCACGCAAGGCTACAGTCACATATTCACGGCAAGAAACCGATAGTCTTAGCGCCAGCGCTCACTGGTCTGCACGCTAACCCGCGCTTTTTCGCGATAGCCGCAGAACAATATGCCGAGCCAAGGGACTCCTTGCCAAAACGAGTCGTAATGACTCAGTGGACAGAAGTATAATTGAGCCAGAATGACTCTTTCGGTTTTGAATTGAATGCGTAAGATTCTGAAAATCAGGCGGATGTGGAAATAAAACTGTTGGCACATCGTATGATAGAAGATAAAGCCGGCGACCGCGCGGCCACGATGCTGGGCGTGGTGCGGGCGGTCGCACGGCTGAGCCGGTAGAAGCAGCGGAGCCGGCGTTGGCCGAGACAACAATGGATTCCGCGGCTCATAAATGTGGAGGTGAGAAGAGTATGAAGGCCTTGGCTCGTTGGGATCCATTCCGTGAAATGGAAGAACTGACTCGGCGCATGACATCGCTGTTAACCCGGCAACCGTTCTGGCGTCAAACCGTGAACCTTGTCGAAGACGAGGACATCACGGTTCCGGAATGGGCGCCGTTAGTTGACATCGTCGAGGACGAAAAGGAGTACCTGATCAAGGTCGAGCTCCCTGAAGTCCAGAAAGACGATGTCAGAGTCACGGTGGAAGGCGGCACTTTGACCATCTCGGGTGAGCGGAAAGCCGAGAAGGAACAAAAAGGCCGTCGATTCCACCGGGTCGAGCGCTACTACGGCAGGTTCGAGCGCAGCTTCGTCATTCCTGATGATGCTGAACCCGACAACATAAAAGCCGAGTTCAAGGATGGCGTGCTGCGCGTGCACTTGCCGAAGAGCGAGAAGGCGCGGCCGAAGCAGATCGAGGTCCAGGTCGCATAGAAGTGCGGCCTAGCCGGATGGGGCGTGCGTGGGCGCGCGCCCCTCCGAAGTGCGGTCCTCGGACCGCGCCCGACGAGTTGCTTTTTTGAACGCGGCAGCGCCGGGTATGGGGCTTCGGGTAATAGAGGGTGTCTAGGGGGCAAGCAACGGATCTTTGAAGTAACCGGCCTGCCGCGTTCCAGCATGGAGCACACGGGGTACAGTAGCTGGCACTCCAAAAAGTGATGTGTTAACCTGCGGCTGATGGCTGGGGACAGTGCATTGTTAACGGCATGTGTGCGCAAGTAGGTCGCGAGAAGCGGGCGGTAAGCAAACCTTTGGCGCGAATGGCACGCGGGTAGAAGATAGGATTAAACGACTCGGAACCAGATGCAGATTTTGGTTTGTAGTTAGGGGATGTCGGCTTTCTTTCGGTCTGGGTTCAGGCAGAACCGGGTTCTGCGCGGGTGCACCCGGACCGAGCAACGCGCCTGGCATCTCAGCGCGGGCGCGTTGGCCTGAGACGGTGCTGAGCAGAGAAGAAGAACCATGAACACACTAAGTCGTTGGGACCCGTTTAAGGAATTGGATGAGCTCCATAACCGGCTTACAAGTCTTTTCGGGCGCGCGCCCGTTAGACACCAAGCTGGGAAGGAGGAATCAATCACTGTCGCCGAGTGGGTGCCTCTTGTGGATGTGATCGAGGATGAGAATGAGTACTTGATCAAAGCCG
>JANWZY010000063.1 GCA_025061935.1 Verrucomicrobiia bacterium | reverse complement strand
GACGACGCCGCCCGTGTTGCCGGCTGAAATCAGTGCGTCGGCCTTGCCTTCTTTGAGCAACTCGACCGCGCGCAGGATCGAACAGTCCGGCTTGCGCCGCAGTCCGTCCACCGGCCGGTCGTGCATTGTCAGTACCTCGCTTGCATGCACAATACTGACGCGGTCATCGCGCAGTCGCGCCGTGTGCATTGCCGCGCGAATCTGCTCCTGCTCACCCACGAGGTACAGAGCGCGGACTTTGCCCTTGTCGGCGTGCAAGGCGCGCTTGACGCCTTCAACAATGACGCCGCAGCCGAAGTCGCCGCCCATTACATCAACCGCGATTCGCATATTCGAGCGCCGGCCGGATTCCAAGCCCGGTCAAGGTTGTATTGGCCCCTCAAGCCTCCGTCTTAATAGTGAGGATTTGCCGGCCTTTGTAATACCCGCAGGCCGGGCAAACGCGATGCGGTATGTACGGCGCTGCGCATTGTGGGCACTGGCTCAGTTGCGGCAGCTTGAGCACGCTGTTGTATGCGCGGCGCATACGCTGGCGGCTCTTCGACGGCTTACGCTTCGGAACACCCATTGCAATATCAAAGTTTTAACTTGTTCAGTTCAGACCAAACACTCGCACCTTTAAGGCCGTGTGTAGCTGTGCGCCCCCGTGCTTTGCCCTTGGCAGCACCTGGCGGCACACCTGGGCACTCCGGTCCGCAGACCGGGTGTTGCGGAAACGCGAGCAAAATATCCTCACGCAAAAAAGGCGTCAAGTCCACGCACTCATTGATCACAGGCACGGCGTCCTCGCCCTCCAATGGCAGGGAAAACAGCGGCCCGGACAATAGGAGCTCATGCCTGAATGCTCGGAGACACCGCACGCATTGGCAATCGAGTATTAGCCTGAGCTGGCCGGTGATGAGCAACTGTGCGCCCGCCATTTGCACGGCGAGGTCATACACCAGCGGCTCGCGCACCTGAAGCATTTCGTCCAAGGTGTCAATATCCAGCTCGGGTACCGGCAACTCGCCCCGAAACCGCACCTGACCCTTGGCCAACTGTCTGATACTCACAACGATAGGCATAGCTCAATGCGGGTGCTTCGGTTGTTTGTCGAATCCGAATTTGCGGGCCAATGCTTTGCACACATGTGGCGGGACGAAACAACTGACGTCACCGCCCAAGCGCGCTATCTCTTTGACCACGCTGGAGCTTAAAAACGTGTAGGTCTCCTTCGGGGTAACGAAGATCGTCTCGAACTTGTCGTTGAGCTTACGATTGACCAGGGCCAACTGGAACTCGAACTCGAAGTCCGACACTGCGCGCAACCCGCGCAAGACTGCCGCTGCGCCGCGCCGCTTCACATAGTCCACAAGCAACCCGGTGAACGCGTCCGCCTCGACGTTCGGGATCGCTTTGACCGCGCGCTTAACCATGTCCAGCCGCTCTGCCAACGTGAAGAGCGGTTGCTTGCGCTCGCTTTCTGCGACGGCAACAATCACCCGGTCAAACAATCTGGCCGCGCGCTGGATAACGTCCAGGTGGCCGTATGTGACCGGGTCAAAGCTGCCGGGATAAATCACCGTACGCATGCCTTGTAATTTAGCACGTTGCCGGCCAGTTCCCAGAAATAAATCCAACGCGCCGCGCCCACGAGCGTTGCCGGCGCGCCACGGGCCGCGCCGCGCTATTCAAAGGTGACCATGTAAAACTTGATCGGGTCGCGGAACCCTTTCACCGTCGCGGGTGGCATCGGCACGCATTTGGAGGCCAGCGCGGCATCGAGCTTAACCAAGTGGTTGAACGTGGCCTCGCCAATCAAAATTTGAGCGCCCGCACTCAAGTTTTCGAGGCGACTGGCCAGGTTTACATCCCGTCCGAAAACCGTGTAGTTCAATATGTGCGACTCCGATCCCATCAATCCGACTGTAACCACGCCACTGTTTATACCGATGCCCAGTGACAGGACCGGCAGCAAAGGTAGTGGTGGCTCGCCCCGCTCCGCGCGCAACTCGTTTTCGCGGCTTATCTGCAAGTTTTCAGCCATACGACTTCGGTTCAATGCTGCAACGGCACGCTGCACCGCAATGGCTGCCCGGACCGCGTTCAATCCGTGCATCGGGTCCGGCCGTGGCGCGCCCCAGAACGCCATTACACAGTCACCGATGTATTTGTCCAATGTCCCCCCGTGGTTCTTCACCGTCTCTGCGACAATCGAAAGGTACAGGTTCACCGTCGCCAAAGTACTCCTAGCGCGTTCCTCGAAACAGGCTTCAGCCGCTGCGCCGGTCAGACCGTGCCGGCGCACGAACTCGGCCGCCTCCGCGCGGGCGGTATCCGTCAGCCGAGTAAACTCGCGCAGGTCCGCAAACATGACTGTTACCTCGCGCGAGGCACCGCCGAGTGCGAGCGTGCCGGTGCTCAGTAGCTCTTGCACGACCTCGGGCGCGACCAGCTTCGAGAATATTGATCTGACCCGGCGCCGCTCTCTTTCCGCGAACACGACCCTGTACGTGACCAACCCGGCATGCTGCAGGAGCACACCGCCAACCAATGGCATCACAATTGGCAGCCAATACCGTTGCTGCACATACACCCACGCGCAAACGCCGAGGTAAATGAACCCCAGTGCCAACGCATTCGCAGTGGCCCAGCCCGGGCGGAACCGCCAGCTACCAAACGCAGTGCAGACTCCGAGCGCGCAGATCAATGCCAACTCACACAAAAGTCCGGCGTGCCGGACGAACCGGCCGGTCAGCACCGAGTTCGCCACATTCAGGTGCGCGCCTACAAGCAATCCCTCGCTCTCAAGCGGTGTAGCGCCGCGGTCGGCGAGGTCGCTGCCGGTCGCTGCAGAACAAATAATGGCGAGTTTGTCCCGCCACGTGTCTGCGGGCGGTGCCGCACCGGCGCGCGTGCGCAATACGTGTTTCCGCAACAGTTCCTCGAGCGGCTCCTTGGTTAATTCCCGATCGCCCGGGCGGATGCTCCAGTCAATGTGCATGTAGCCGTCCGCATCAACAGGGATAACGCGCCGTAACCCGCTGGCATTCGAAATGACTACGCGGCCGCGGGCGAGGTCGAGTTCGGCGCGCTCGAGATCGAGTCCCAACTGCTGTGCGGCAAGCGCGATGCCGAGTTGCCAAACTCGCACGGTGCGGAACGGCTTCGCTTTCGGCGCCCACCCGGCCGGTATGTTCTCTCCGATGAAGTCGGCCAGTTCGAAGTTACCCTCTGCGTCCAGCGGTACGACAATGTCCGGCAGCCCAGTCCGCTCAAGCACAATCTTATCCCGCTCGACCCGCGCTTTGCGCAAATCGATTCCGTAGTCAGGGTCGGATTCCGCAAGCTTAAACAACGGATGCCAGATGCGGTATTCACTGAAAACCTTAACGCGCCGCATTACGCCGTCCGGGTCTGGCGCCAGTGCCACATCACCGAGACACAATGCGTTGGTCGCAAAAAGCGGGTGCGGCACCAATGTCGCCTCGGCGGCCAAAATGACGTTGCGCGCTTGGCGGAGGCGCCAGGCAAAATACTCGTCCGACTCGACTACGAGCTTGTCCTCGACCCGGAGTAAAGGCTCCGCCTTGCGCAGAGCTCCGAGCCACTGTTCGAGTCCTGGCTCGACCGACTGGTCAACCTGCACCGGCGCATGGTCAGGCCGCAGCTCACCGAAAAGTATGTCAATCGCAATCGCGTTCGCCCCCTGCGTAGCAAGTTCGTGGACGGCGCGGCCATAAATGTGCCGCGGCCAATAGAGTCCGTACCGGAAACCAAGTTCACCGCTGCTCAGTACGGCGATTGTCTTGTCGCTGATGAAGACCAGCCCCAGATTTGTTGCCACCTGGCGCGCGAAATGCCTGGCCACCCGTGCGCGCCAATCGAACGTTTTGAGCTCGAGCAGCTCGACTGGGGCGGGCCGAACCGCCTGCAACACGCACGCGCAGGTCAATAGGCCCGCAGCGATGAGTCCCGGTGCGGCATGCTCTGGTCTGAATCGCGCCACGCCGCGCTCAAAAATAAAAAACCAAGGCTGGCTATGCCAGCCTTGGTTGCAAAAGTTCCTCGATCCGTTTTCAGGTCTGCTACGGGTTCCGTGGCGGCACACCAGGCGAGACCCACTCGAGCGTGCGGTCCGGCGCAAATGCAGTCGGCGGCGCAGGTGGGCCTTGGCCAAAATCTTTTGCTGGAAGAATCAGCTCGCTCTCGGCCCGGGCCGGTATCGGTGTTAGCAGACCCGTAACCGGATCATACATCTGTCCGCCCTGTACCACTTGCGTCACAATCGAGCCGTCCGGCTTGACATAAGACATCACGACCTGGCCAGTCAGCACCTTGATCAATCCGCTTGCATCGAGCATGTAGATCGTGCCACGGATACCCGCCACCCCGTTCGGGAATTTAACTTCGTACCTGGAAGCTGCCGGCATCTTTTTGACCGTGCCGAAAATGCGACCTGCACGCAGATCGAGCTGCGTCTCGGTAACCAGATCGGCGCCGGTCTCCATCCATGAAAGCTTGTCCAAGCTGAGCACCGTATTTTCGTACATGCGGATCATGTTCACCCGTGCTTCGACATCGGGTTTGTAAACGAACACGGGCGTAATCATGCGCTCGGAAACCTCGTCACGGTCCCAAAGCATCATGTCCACCTGCGAATCCGACGCGGTCTGGATAATCGTACCAGGCTTGAGCACGTCGCCAACGTTCAGAGGATGCCACTTGTTGTCCCCGGTCGTGTATCTGGCTGCGCCTTTGATCCGGACGATTTTTGCCGCGCCTTGAAGCGGCTGCTGAGCTGGTAGAACCGACGCCCAAGTCGCAATCAAGAGTGCCAAACCCCAGCCCGTTACTGTGCTTTGTAGCCTCGCCGTCTGTTTCATAATCGGTTCGTGGTTTTCAGGTTTCAAATTTGCAGACCCGCAGCTAGTTTACCCTACCACCCGGACTTGTCAACACCTGAAAAGGAATTTTTTTTGCCTATCTTGCAGCGGTTGCAGCGGGTTCCGTGCCGCCCGACGCGTTGGCAATGGCCTGCTCGAGCAGTCGCCTTTTGACTAGCTCAAGGTAAGTAACCGCAATCGGGTTGTCGCGCGGTTGAAGCCGGCGCGAGCGCTCGAACCATGGCCTGGCAGCAGCATAGTTGCCCGCCTGCACATAATGCCACCCAACATGCGCCAGCGTAAAGTACCCGTGCGGGTCCAGCTCTTCAGCCCGCCGGTAGTACGGCTCCGCCTGCGCGTGCTCGCCGAGCCAGTCCAAGCACATGCCATAGCGCATCGGCCCATATGGATCGTGTGGGTTAAGCCGCATGACGCGCTCGAACCAGCTCATTGCCGCGCGCGCCAAGTCCGCGTAGTTATCATTACCGAGCCAGCTTTCCAAGCGGTACGCCTCGCCTATGCGGTACGCGGTTTCGAAGTTATTCGGCTCGACTGCAAACGCGCGTTCGAGCGCCGCGACCTGAGCGCGGGAATAATCCCGCGCCCGGTCCGCTCGGTTCAGGCATACCACCTCAGCCGTGCGTCGGCATTGTTGCCATCCGAGGTACAGGATGCAGCAGGCCAAAATAACCGTGGCGACGAGCTTTCCCGGTAGCTTGAGCGCGAGCCAGTGTCGGTCGGTCGCATACCTAATGTGCGCCGTAATGAGTGCCCCGAGGCCCACAGCCACAAGCGCGTTGGCGGGTACGTGCAAGTTAAAGTCCACCCATGAGTGCAGCAGGAGCGCGACCAAACCCAACGACGCACCGAGCACGAATGCAAACCTGTTGCTTGACCTGCGACCCAACTCGCCGTTGGTTAGCTCGCGCACCCGACGCCATGCCTTGAGCACCCCCGCCCAGAACAGCCCGAGCATGGCCGCCAGTATCGCGCCACCGGCCGTCCCCCAATCGGCCAGCGCGTTCAGGTAATCGTTATGCGCGCGGTCGGGCCGCGCTTGAATGCTCTCCGGCCTGTACTTCCGGAAACAGTAATCGAAATGACCAGGGCCGACTCCGAACCAGAAATGGTCCTTCCACATCCGCACTGTCGCATCCCAAAGCTCGTATCGCGTATCTGCCTCCAGATACCGCACCTGCGCGACCGTACGCCGGACACGTTGCTCGAGGAAAAACGAGCGCGGCGCGAAATAAACGCACGCTACGACCAACAGCGCGAACAGCGCGATTGCAGGCAGCCGATAATTGCTCCGCCATGCAAGTATCCCGAAAAACAGCAGCAATGAGAGCCCTGCCGCCACCCAACTGCCGCGCGACACGGTCACTGCGAGCCCGAACAAGATTACCAGCGCCGCGTAGCCCAGCAGAACTTTGGTCACCGGTTTCTGCCGACCCGCAATCACGTACCCGAGCGCAACGGGCAAAAGCATTTCGAGCAACCCAGCCAGGTGGTTCGGGTTGATGTAGGTGCCGCTGCCACGGTGCTTGTACGGTTTGACAAACTGCCAGACGTAGTCTGAACCAGTGATAAACTGGTAAATCGCATACGCGGCGATACCCATTCCGACAAACACGAGCGCGAACGAAATCGCCGATGCACTGGCCTGGGGCTGAAGGTTGTTGATGACCACAAAAAAGACCGCTGCGTAAACAAGCAACCGGATCAGCTCCGCCCGCGCCACGTATTCGATATCAGCAGACAGATACCGCACGCTCGCGTACAAGATGAATGCCGCCACGGGCCAACAGACCGGTGGCCAGAACAGGCGCGGCTCGGGCGATACCCAGAGCCGGAGCAGCCACAATCCCAGCAGTGCAATTGCCAGCGCCTGAACTAGGAGAAATTCCTGAAGCCTGACCGCGCCCATCGCGACCGGTCCGAACGCGAGCATCACCCCCAGTACAACAAGCATCGCGTGCTCGAGCCACCGGTCAACGTTGGCGCGGGTCGTGTGCAACTATCGGGTAAACGGTTAGTGGTTCAGCCCAAAAACTGGCGCGGATCGGTTATCCGCCCGGTCACTGCGCTTGCGGCTACCGTGGCCGGCGAAGCAAGATAAATTTCGGCGTCCTTGTGTCCCATGCGCCCGGGGAAATTCCGATTCGTCGTGCTGATGCACCTCAACGGCTTGTCGATCCTGCCGAAGGTGTCCGGCGGCCCGCCCAAACACGCTGCGCAGCTCGGGTTCTCCGTCATTTGCACGCCTGCATCAGTCAAAATTTCCCAAATCGTCTTTTCGCCCCAATACGTGCGCTGCAGGTCTGCCACTACTTCAGGAGTCGCCGGTACACCAAAGGTCTCGATCGCGACCGTCCTACCTCGCAAGATGCGCGCGCACTCGACGAAATCGCTCGCCTTGCCGCCAGTGCATGAGCCAATGTACGCGCGGTCAAGTTTTACATCCCCCAGCTCTGCAGCGCGCTTGCACCGGCTCGGGTCGGGCGGGCACGCCACAAGCGGCTCGAGCCGATCCAGCTCGACCACAAGCTCAGCCACGAATTTTTGATCCCTATCGGGCTCGACCGGCACATAGTCGCGCTTCGTGTTGTTTAGCTGCGTGCGCGCTTCGACGTACTCGGCGGTGCGCCCGTCGAAAGGGAAAATCGCGTTCTTGGCCCCGGCCTCAATCGCCATGTTCGCAATTGTCATGCGGTCCTCGATGCTAAGAAACGC
The DNA here is from genome assembly GCA_025061935.1 of Verrucomicrobiia bacterium. Lineage (GTDB taxonomy): Bacteria > Verrucomicrobiota > Verrucomicrobiia > Limisphaerales > DTLC01 > DTLC01. The sequence continues at coordinate 4,856 of JANWZY010000063.1, read as the reverse complement.
CACGCCGCTGCCGCCGAACTGCATCGCGCGGTACGTGGCGCCATCGAACCCGATCCTGCCAATTATGTGCAGAACCACATCCTTGGCCATCACGCCCGGAGCGAGCTTGCCTTCCAATACGAAATGCATCGTTTCGGGCACCTTCAGCAACAGCTTGCCCGTGCCCATGACAAACGCGGCGTCGGTATTGCCGATACCTGTGGCGAACTGGTTGAACGCACCGGCTGTGCACGTATGCGAGTCTGTGCCGAACAGCACCTCCCCCGGCCGCACATGCCCTTTTTGCGGCAAGGCCACATGGCATATGCCGGCGTGCCGGGGCCCGTGCTGACGCTTAAGCGGGCCGAGCGCGGGGTCGAATGACCAGCCCCTCGCGCCCGGCGGCGTCACGTCGTAAAAATACTGGATCCCTTGCTCAGCGACGAACTGGCGCAGGACTTCCAGATTGCGCCGGGCCAGCTCGCTGCAAGTGAAAATGTAGTGGTCTGTGACAATCACGATCCGCTCCCGGTTCCACACCCGCGCATTTGCGCCGAACTCGCGCTTGAATACGCCGATAGTGCCCGGGCCGCAAATATCGTGCGTCATCAATATGTCAGCATTGACCCAAATATTCTCACCCGCCTCGACGCGCGCGCGCCCGGCGGCGCGTGCCAATATTTTCTCCGTCAGTGTCATTGTGCGGCAAGCTTAGCGCCGAGTCGCGCAGTAGGCAATAAACGACATACCAGAGGAAACCCTGTCGGGGAGAAACGGAAGGTTTTAACACGCAGTCTCGGCCTGCTGAAGCCTGCGGGGCAGCCGCGCAAAGCCTATTGCAGGCTTAGCTCGGCCAGCACTGGCGTCTGGGGGATCCTGATCCAAACCGACCGCTTATCAATCTTTTCGCACCGGAGCATTACTAGGCCTTCGGGCGTCTTCACACCCAACGTATCCCCCACAAAAACAGGCATGGTCTGACCGCCAGTGTGAATTATAGCCGAGGACCGGCTGCCTGACACAATTATGCCCCGGACGGATAACTGGTTCATCGCTTTCAGCCCGGCCTCAATCTTCGGATCGTGCTGCGCGGGTGCATTGGTGCCGTTGCCTGCCCCGGTCACAAGGTCGGCTCCGGGTGAATCGGTGATGATTTTAACCGCGGGGTTTTTCTGCTGCGGCGCGCGCTCGGCGCCCCGCGCTAACGCGACACTACCGACCGCGGTCGTGGCCTTAACGACAAACTGCTGAACAACTTGTAACGGGTTGGTCTTGTTCCCGGCCGAGCCTAATTGCCCGAGCTGTCCTTTGGCCAGCCCCGGCTTAAGAAACATCACACCCCCCAGACCTGCGACGGCCGTCACCGTGCACACTATCGCCCACTTCTTCATAGCTGAGACGCTGTTCAGCACGTGGGACGCCAACTGCTGATACCCGACAAACAGCGCCAAACAGCGCTGCTCTAGCGCTGTGCCGCTCGCGCTCTGTCCGTTTTTTGGACATGGCCTCTCCAATTGTTGGGCAAGGTACGCCCGCCGGCAGATGCGCACCTGCGCGCCGATATATGCAGTTGCACCAGCGGGCATGCGCAGGGCTTGGCGCCGTGCAGAGGCAAAATCCAAATCAACTTCAGCCTTTGGACGCGGATGCAGCGCGACTCGACGAGCGGCTAAAGGGCCATTGAAGGTGCAATTTCAGCGTCGAGGTCGGTGGGCTGCGCGCCGCGCGACAGCTTAAGCTCGGCGAGGACCCCGACCATGCCCGCGTTGTCTGTACAAAAGGCTTTCTCGGCCAGCCGCACAGTTAAGCCTTCGGCTGCGGCGGCAGTGGCGAGGCGCTCGCGCAAATTGCTGTTACAAAGCACGCCGCCGGAGCCGGTAATGCATCCCACGCCGAGTCGTTTGGCCGCACGAATCGTCTTTGTGACGAGCACTTCCATAACGGCAGCTTGGACGCTTGCGCACAGGTCCCGCATGAGCTGCTCTGCGCCGGCCACTTCCGGGTGGTCGCGGAGGAAGTACCTGACCGCTGTTTTAAGTCCCGAGAAACTGAAGTTGTCTGAAGGCTCGTCCAACATCGGGCGTGGGAAATTGAAAGCTGAGGGGTTGCCGGACGCTGCGAGCCGCTCGATGAGCGGCCCGGCAGGGTATGGCAGCCCGAGCATTTTGCCCACTTTGTCCAAGCATTCGCCGGCGGCGTCGTCGAGCGTCGCGCCGAGCAGTTTGTGGTCGAGCAACTGGCGTACATGCACCAGCATTGTGTGTCCGCCGCTGGCGATGAGCGACACATTGGGCTGGAACGAATCGAATTGCGCACGTGGCGGCCGGCCTGCGAGCCAGGCCGAGTACAAATGCGCCTCGTGGTGGTGTATGCCCACGAAAGGCTTGGCCAACGCGAATGCGACTGCTTGGGCGGCTTTCAGTCCCACAAGTAGCGCGGTGGGCAGGCCCGGGCCTTGCGTAGCTGCCACTGCGTCAATTTCCTCAGCGGTTACGTTTGCCTGCTGCATGGCTGCCCGTGCCACGGGCATGAGGTTGCGCAAGTGCTCACGCGCGGCCAGCTCGGGGACCACACCGCCGTACTCAGAATGAAGTTTAATTTGCGAAGAAACGACGTTGGCGCGCACCTCGCCGTTACTGACCACTGCCACACTGGTCTCGTCGCAAGATGTTTCGATGGCAAGTACGGTCATGCGCGGCCTTAGTTTGAACCTGCCAAACTCTGAATCGGCGCGAACCCGCAATCGGGCTTTGAACGTGCCGCAGCGGCTGTAGTGGTGGTACGGTGGTGCCGCACTTCGAGTTACCTGTTACCTTGCCGAGGCGTGGATGCTTTCGGCCGGCGCGGCGTACTTAGCCGTAGTTTGACGGCCAAGTTTTTGTTGCCGTTGCGTGTACAGCAGTATGCCGCGGAGCAGGTCGGTGGCGCGGTCTAGCTGCACGTCGCGCGTGGCCAGCACGCGCTCGCGTTCCTTTTCGTCCAGCGCCTCAATGCCGCCGGGGGTGCGTTGGAGCATCACGTTGCGTTCATCTTCCTCGGTCATCGGGACAATGATGTCGGGGGTGATGCCTTCTGCGTGAATGACTTTCTTGCTCGGCGTGTAGTAAAGCGCGGTGGTCAGTTTCAACGCCGAGCCGTCGGGCAATGGCAGGATGCTCTGCACAGAACCTTTGCCGAAGGTTTTCTCGCCTAAAATGATTGCGCGCCTAAGGTCCTGGAGGCATCCGGCGACAATTTCGGACGCGCTTGCACTGCCCAGGTTCACCAGCACGACCATCGGCATCGGCGTGCCGTCTCTGTTGGTGAGCAAGTCACCACCGCGCGCTTTGCGCACGGTATTTTGCTCGGGCGTACGGCCTTCGGTGCTGACGACCGGCTTGCCGCGCGGCAGGAACTTCGAGCACACGTCAACTGCTTGGTCGAGCAGTCCGCCTGGGTTCCAACGCAGGTCAAGTATGAGTGCTTGCATGCCCTGCGCTTTGAGCTTCTTGATAGCGGCTTCAAGCTCTGCGCCGGTGCGCTCGGCGAACTGTACGATACGGATGTACCCGATCTTGTCTTCCCCGAGTGGGAATTCGCGTTTGCCGTTTATGTCTTTGACCAGGTCAATGTTGATCACAGCGCGCGTGAGCCGCATTTCCTTAATCATGCCTGTGGCTGGCCGCTGGATTTTGATGGTCACCTCGGTACCCGGTTGACCGCGCAAATTGCGTACCGCTTCCTGAAGCGACATTTTTTCCGTGCTCTTGCCGTCAATTTCGAGGATGCGGTCACCGGCGAGGATGCCCGCGCGAAACCCTGGCGTGTCTTCCATCGGCGCAACGACTGTGAGAAAGTTATCCCTGATTGAAACCACGATGCCGAGTCCGCCAAAGCTGCCCTGCGTGTCCTGTTGCAAGTCCTTGTACTCGGACGCATCGAGGTATTCGCTGTGCGGGTCGAGCGCCTGCACCATGCCCTTGAGGGCCTTGCGCACCAGCTCGTCGTACGTGAATTTATCGCCCTCGACGTGGTCGCGGCGCACTTTTTCGAGCACAAGCGCAAAGATTTCGAGACTCGGGTACGGCGAATCTTTCTCTGCGCGCTGCGCGGCGGCCAGGTAAATCCGCGCGCCCACAACCAGGTTCACACCCAACGCGAGCGCGACAAGGCCGAATACCAACCTACGTTTCATATCGAGCTTCAATGTTTTGCTCCGAGCCAAAGTAGGTTGGGTGCCGGCCCTTTGCAAGAATTGGGCGCTGGCCAGCGCAACTGCGCAAAGCCACGCCATGACTTTGCGAACAACACGCCCAGTCCGACACACAGCGCGGCACAAGCCGTTTGGCCTTGCGTTACGGTAGTAAGGGCCGCGCGCCAGATGTGGCTAACAAGCTTGCCAAAAGCCGGCCAGTCCATAGATTGGTTCGTCGTTTTTGGCAAGCATGTCAGTCATATTCAGTGTTCCGTGTGTTGTGTTCGGCCTGGCACCGCCACCTGCCGGTGAACCTGAACCTGCGCCGTGGTATCTGCAGCTTGCCCCGTTCGTGCTTCTTATGGTGGTTTTTTACGTGTTGCTGATCAGGCCCCAGCAGGTGAAAGCCAAGCAACACGCCAAACTGATCAGTTCGCTCCGGCCGAAAGACAAGGTCGTGACCTCAAGCGGGATAGTGGGCGAAATCGTCACTGTTAAAGAGCGCACCATCACGGTGCGGTCGGGCGATACCAAGCTCGAGTTACTCAAGTCGGCAGTGGTCGAAGTGACCGAACGCGGCAGCGACCAAAACGCTTCTAAGGACTAACCCATGGGCAGACGAAATCTTTGGAAATGGGTCCTGGTCGGGCTGGTTGTAGTATGGTCAGGTTACCAGCTCTACCCGCCAAAAGGCAGGGATGTG
>JANWZY010000062.1 GCA_025061935.1 Verrucomicrobiia bacterium | reverse complement strand
CCAGGTTGGCCGCCGGAAAGCACTGGCGACTTGGCCGGCTCGACCGCAATCGCTTTGAAACTCGGCTTGCGCGGTTTAATCACCTCGGCTACGCCGGTGATCGTGCCGCCCGTGCCCACCCCGGCAACCAATATGTCCACGCGCCCGTCGGTGTCGCGCCAGATTTCCTCGGCTGTGGTGCGCCGATGGATTTCCGGATTGGCGGGGTTCGCGAACTGCTGGAGGATGATGCTGTTCGGTATTTTAGCGTGCAGTTCTTCGGCCTTTTCGACCGCGCCGCGCATGCCTTTCGACCCGTCGGTTAACACCAGCTTTGCCCCGAGGACCTTGAGCAGTTTGCGCCGCTCGAGCGACATGGTCTCGGGCATAGTCAGGATCAATTTCAACCCGCGCGCGGCCGCAACAAACGCAAGCGCAATCCCGGTGTTGCCGCTCGTCGGCTCGATCAGTACCGTGTCGGGCTTGATCAACCCGGCGCGCATCGCCGCGTCTATCATAGCTACGCCGATACGGTCTTTGACACTGGACAGCGGGTTGAAAAATTCGAGCTTGAGCAATACTTCGGCCACTACGCCGTGCTTTTGTGCCGTGCGATTCAGCCGCACAAGTGGCGTGTTGCCGACCGTCTCGGTTATGTCGTTGAATATTCGTGCCATGAGCCTGCTTGTGTTTTTTGAGTTGAATATTGCACGTGTCGAAACGTTTGGCTACACCGCTGTTGTGCGGGGGCACTTGCGTCGCGTTTAGGCGCTAACCGGGCCGCTGGTCATTTTTGGGCGTTGGTTCGGTCTCGCGCCGGCTCAGACCCGAGCTGCGCTATGAAAAACTCGCGGACCAGCTCGAAATGTTCCTTTGCGCCGAACCCGTGCCCCGCACCTCTGATGACATGGAATGTGACTTGTACCCCTGCGCGTTTCAGCGCGTCGGCCAAAAGCTCGCTCTGGTTCAGCGGCACCAGCCTGTCTTTGTCACCGTGCATGATCAGGAACGGCGGGGCGTCCTTGCTCACGTAGGTAATCGGGTTCGCGCGCCGCGCTTTCTCTTGGTTTTCCTGCACCGGCCCGCCGAGCAGCCGCGACTCGGGCGAGTCCGGCGCGTCGTGGTCAATGTCGCTCGGAAACTTGCTCATTTGTGTCAGATCGGTTGGGCCGAACCAATCGCAAACCGCCTGCACGCGGCTCGATACCGTGAGATATTCGCCTTTGTCGAATTCGGTGGTGCCGCCTGTTGTGCCGAGCAATGCTGCCAAGTGCCCGCCTGCAGACACGCCCCAGACGCCGATCCGGTCCGGGTCGATTCCGTATTCACGCGCATGAGCGCGCAGCCAGCGTATGGCAGTTTTGCAGTCCTCAAGCTGCGCGGGAAAAGTCGCGTGCTGACTCAACCGGTAATTGATGCTGGCCACGGCGAACCCGTCGCGCAGCAAAAACAGCGCGGGACACAGTTCCTTGCTGCCGCCGAGCCATGCGCCGCCATGAATCCACACCACAAGTGGCAGATTTGTGCCCGCAGCCGGCAGGTACAGATCGAGCTTATGGCGCGCATGCCCGTTTGTCACATAGCTGAGGTTCCGGAAAACGCGCGCGCCTTCGGGCAACACACTTGGATTGAACCCGACCTCGGCTGGCCGGACAATTGCGGATGGTTGCTGTGTACTTTGCGAATCAACTGTGGTTTGTGCGTTTGTGCCGGCCCAAAGCGCGACAGGCACTGCTAGCCCACTCAAAACAAGCGTTCTCATTTTTCGATGGCGCAACGGTGTGGTTTCCCATCCGACTACAACAACGCCAGCCCAGCGTCAATCTTCAACTGCAACCCGTTAAAGCGCCGCGTGCAAATTGCGCAGATGCTACACTGCGTTGTGCGCGCTTTTGGTTTGGGCGCGCGCCGGGTTGGCCTCCCGGCTCGCTGTTCAGGCTTAAGCCTGTTTTGGCCCTGTGCGGCGTCCGGACGCGGTACTGCAAGCGCACGGCGTGACACCCTTAAGACCGGGATGGAGCTTTCCAGTTACTGCCCAACCTGGATTTTTTACAGTCATATCGTTAGCACCTGCTTCAGGCCGGTGCACATTTCCGCAAGTCAAACAAGAAGAGCCGCTGCAGCGGCTTTAGCGCGGTGCCACAAAGCCCCGAACAGTTGCGGGACTCGAAGGGAATTGAACTTCGAGTCTACCAGGCTATAAAGCCCGCTGCTGCTAGCCAAACCCAGCCGAAGGTCCCAGGTTAAGACGTTTTCACCGCACGGAGCAAACCGCGCAAGTTTCGCTCCCGCCAGAGCAGCCCGCCGCAACCTGCGGTACAACCTTCAAATGCATCCGTTGCACTGCCGCATGTGCTGCACTGCGGGGACGAACCTCATACGCGCGCACGACGGTCGGGCCACGCCAAACATCGACCAGCCTGAAGGCTGAACTACAAACGCTCGGTTTATGCGCTGGTTTGGCCTATCGAGCGGTCCCTGCTCGACTACGGACTAGGTAGCTGTAACTCCGTGATTGCGCCCGGCCCAGGCCATACAGGGAGTCCCGGATAGATGAGGATTGACTCACCGGCTTGGTTAAATCCGCCTAGCATTACCAAGGGTCCAGTATCTACTGAGATTTGACTCGGCGGTAGCGGCGGATGTCCTGCTTGTATGAATTGGGCGCGATAGGTGTTACACCCAAACTCGAAAACTACGCTGCTAGAGCCAGGTGTCGAATGAGTGCCCTCTGGGATTTCAACTGGTGGACTCGGTGGGTATCCCGTTTGAGGCAACCCCGGCAGTTGCTCAAACTTGGGAACGATTATTTGAGCTGACTCTGACATGGCGATCGCATCCCTCACTCCATAATGCCCGATTACTATGCTGGATCCGTATGTCGGATCAAATCCGTAGGCACTGAACAGTCGTGCCAGGTACGCTTTGGCTTTGTGGTTGTATTCTGCGCCGTACAGGCCGAGGCTGTGCAGTATTTGGGGCATGAGACTGCGCGGGTCGAGCCGGCGGTGACGATGCTGCAAGGTTTTATTGCCCCCGAAGTAATACCTGACACCGAGCAGTACATGATCGTAATCGTGCTCGCCGATTGCGGCCTCGGCAGTCAGCGCAAGGCCGGCAATCGGCGTCTGGAACTCAATGTCGCTCTTAATGAGATTGTTTCCGAAGGCGGCGATGAAGCCTGCGCCCACGCGCAAATCTTCAAACGGGTACCAATCGGCTCTGAGACTGCCGACGAATCGGGTAGGCTCGGTATCAATGAACGGGGCTGGCCTGCTGTATTCGATGCGGCCGATACCCGCGAATGCGCTCAGACTGAACTGCCCGAGGTAATACTCTGCTTCAGCGCCGACCTGGAACGTGTCCACGTGCGTGCGGTAAAGGTAACCGCCTGCAATGCCTAAGAGGCCGCGGTCGGGGTTCCGCCAGAACAGGTGGCCCGCGCCGCCGTAGAAATCCAGGCCACAGATCCGGCTATACATGCCGTCGGCTTGGAATCCGAACGCATGTGACACGGGTAACGAAATGCTCGCGTCAAAGTTGTGCCCCTCGGCAGAGTTCATCCAACCGCCTGCATAGCTTGCCTTGGCGTTGATGGCCTCGGCTGCAGGGGGGTCAGATAGGATCGATTTGCCCGGTAGATAATCTGGCGCCGTCGGTTCGCCGGGACTGAGCTGGCCAAATGCACACACGGCTGAAAGTATCCAACCCGTTGCTCCCAGTCTCTTCGGGGCGGCGCCGTTCATTTCGGGGGTATTTTGGGCATGGCGCGTGCCGGTTGTCAAAGGCGTTTTTTGCCCGCCTTCTCACGGAACCCAGTTTTGGATGCATAACCGGCACGCGGATTGGCGCACCAGCGCCGGCAGCCCTTGTCGCAGACTGCAGCCTCGCATCTATATCGTTGTGGGTGTGAGCCTTTCGGCAATCGGGGACTTGGAGGGTGTTTAGAGGCGGCTACGAAAGATTTTGCAATAAGTGGCTCAGATAAGCCAGACTCTGGCCGCATTTGAAACGAGTTCTGCGCATGCGTGGCGTGTTGTTTCTGAGCCTGGTGCTTGCTGCCGCGCAGGTTCAGGCAGGTGCCCCTGCGCTTTTGTATGAACCTGCGCGGGTCACCCTGCCCGAGCCGGCGCGTGAATTCCGCGGCGCATGGGTGCCGACGGTCAATAACATTGCCTGGCCGTCAAAGAAAGGTCTGAGCACCGCCGAGCAAAAGGCCGAGTTGGTGGAGTTCCTCGACCGCGCGGCTGCGCTAGGGCTGAATGCAATCATCTTGCAGGTGCGGCCTGCGTGCGATGCGTTTTATGCGTCGCGGCTTGAGCCGTGGTCGGAATACCTTACCGGCACAATGGGCCGCGCGCCGGAGCCGTTCTACGACCCGCTCGCTTTCGCGGTCGAGGAAGCGCACAAGCGCGGCCTAGAATTGCATGCTTGGTTTAATCCGTTCCGCGCGCTGCATGCCTCGGCCAAGTCGCCTGTGGCGGCGAATCACATTAGTCGCACCCGGCCTGAGTTGGTCCGCCGGTACGGCAGCCAGTTATGGCTCGATCCGGGCGAGCCTGAAGCGCGCGCGCATACGCTAGCAGTGGTGCTCGATGTGGTCCGGCGCTACGACATAGACGGCGTACATTTCGACGATTATTTCTATCCTTACCCGGAACGGGACGCATCGGGGCGTGTTCTCGAGTTCCCGGACGAGTCGAGCTGGGCACGGTTCGGCGCGCGCACAGGGCTGTCCCGGGCGGACTGGCGCAGGCAAAATGTGAACATGTTTATCGAGGAAGTGTACCGTGGCATCAAGGCTGTAAAGCCGTGGGTCAAGTTCGGGGTCAGCCCTGTTGGTATTTGGCGTTCCGGCGAGCCGAAGGGGGTGCGGGGATTGGACAGCTATTCGGGACTGTTCGCGGACGCGCGCGCGTGGCTGCAAAATGGCTGGGTAGATTACCTAGCGCCGCAATTGTACTGGCGGATTGGCGCGCGCGAGCAGAGCTTTCCGGTGTTGTTGCATTGGTGGGTCGAGCAGAATTCTCGCGGGCGCCACCTCTGGCCCGGGCTATACACGGCGAAGGTGAATGAATCATGGCCAGTGGACGAGTTGCTTGATCAAATCCGGCTTGTCCGCAGGGCGTCGGGTGCTACGGGGCACATCCACTACCATCTGAGGCGGCTGATGGGTCACACGAACGCACTGGCGGACGTGCTTCGAACAAATCTGTACAAGCAACCTGCGCTTGTGCCGCCGTTGAAGCGGCCGAGCCGCGTCGGACCTTTGCGTCCGGATGTCGGAGTTGCAGTTACGGGCACGAAAGTGCGTGTGCTGCTCAGGCCTGTGCAAGGCGACCCGGTCGCAACTTGGTTGTGGGTGGTGCAGACGCGCAGCGCCGGTGAATGGCGCACGCAAATTTTTCCTGGCTCGCTGCGCGCGGTTACATTGGACGGGCCCATGCCTGACGTCATCGGTGTGAGGCAGGTTGACCGGTTCCTTAATTCGAGTCCGGTTGTTAGTTACAGGTTGAAGGCAGTGCCCGGGGCGTTGCCGAAGCCAGCGCGGCTCGAGCGCGGGCACGGCGCCGAGCTGTTACGACGCGGCAATTGATAAAAGCCTCAACTTAGTCGCTGATGGGCGCCTTAACCTTTTCCGTTGGTACAGTAATTGCGGTCAATAGGCTGTGCGCCGTGTATCAGAGGCGCGCCTGCTGGCAAAAATTGTTTGCTACTGCGTCACGCTGCAACTACCGTTTCCGCCCGTCGCCCGGCGCGCAGCCGAACTGCGGCGCGGGCGATATCGTGACCGATGTATGGCAGGTGCAGTGAGCAAAGCCGAAGTAGATAGATTGGTGAAGGAGCTCCGCAGGGTCGCGTGGAACCTGTGGTGGACATGGGATTACGAAGCGCAGGAACTGTTTCGTGACCTTTCACCGCGCTGTTGGCAGAACCTGTACCACAACGCTGTGGCGGTGCTGCGCGAGGTTTCGGATTACGAGCTGCGCGTGCGGCTCCAAGACCCCGAGTTGGCCGCGCGTGCGCGCCGCGTCGTGGACTCGTTCGATGCGTACATGCGGGAGACCGCAACCTGGGCAAGTACGAACGCACCGGCGCTCTTAACCCGGCCGGTCGCGTATTTCTGCGCGGAAGTCGGATTCCATGAGACACTGCCGATCGCCGCTGGTGGCCTGGGCGTGCTCGCCGGGGATCACGCGCGTTCTGCAAGCGATCTCGGGCTAGGGTTTGTGGGGGTGAGCCTTTTTTATCGCGAGGGTTATTTCCAGCAGGCAATAGACGCGAATAACTGGCAGACGGAATACTATAACGTGCTCAACCCTGCGGCGTTGCCGGTGCAGCCAGTTTTGGACGCTACAGGTGAGCCAATTGTGTGCACAGTTGAGCTGGGGATGGGCAAAGCGCGGGTCCACGCATGGCGAGTGGATGTGGGCCGCGCACAAGTGTACCTGTTAGACGCGGACCGGCCTGAAAACGAGCAGCTTTACCGTGACCTGACCCTGCACGTGTACGGCGGCGACAGCACCACGCGCGTGATGCAGGAGCTGTTGCTCGGTGTCGGCGGCGTGCGCTTGTTGCGTGCGTTGGGTATCAAGCCGGCGGTGTTCCATCTCAACGAAGGCCATACTGCGTTTGTCGCACTGGAGCTATTGCGCGAGAAGCTGGTTGAAGGCCTGAGCTTTGATGATGCTGTCCGAGCGGTGCGCGCACAGTGTGTCTTTACTACACACACACCTGTCGAGGCCGGGCATGACAGGTTCAGTGCGGAGTTGCTCGAATACGCGATGCACCGGTACTGCGCAGAGTGGAAGTTGCCATTCGAAAAAATACTCGAACTCGGCCGCGTCGAGCCGCAGAACCGAGTCGAGCCATTTTGCATGACAGTGCTTGCGTTGCGATTGGCAGGTGCCGCCAACGCAGTGAGTGAACTCCACGGCCGGGTTTCGCGGCGGATGTGGCATCGCCTTTGGCCTGACAAGCCGGTCGAGCATGTACCCATCGGGCACATCACAAACGGCGTGCATACAGTCGGATGGATGAAAGGCGCTGTAGCCAAATTTTGGCGCCGGAAACTGTTGGAGTGGTATAGCAAACTGGGCACGAATGTGCCGGGTGACGCCTCTACACAGGAGCGCGTGGCGCAGACGGAGTGGAAACAACTAATCCACACGCCCGCGTTTTGGGAACGGTTGGCCGATCCGGAGTTTGTCTCAGATGAGGAGCTGTGGGCGTTCAGGTACCATTTGAGGCGCGAGCTGATCGAGTTTGCGCGCAGGCGGCTGCTCCGCCAACAGCACGTACACACGCCTGGTGATTACATTCGGTTCGACGCGCTGCTGAATCCGGATGCGCTCACAATCGGGTTTGCGCGCAGGTTCGCCACGTACAAGCGCGCGCCATTGGTCTTCCACCAGCTCGAAAACATCGTAAAGCTTGCGCACGACAAGAAACGGCCAATCCAATTCATTTTCGCTGGCAAAGCGCATCCGCGCGATCACGATGGTAAGCGGTTCATCCAGTACATCATACACTTGAGCAAGTACAGTCCGCTGCAGGGCCATTTGGTGTTCATCGAGAACTACGACGTGCATGTGGCGCGGCAAATGGTCTCAGGATGCGATGTTTGGTTGAACACGCCGCGACGGCCGCTTGAGGCATGCGGCACAAGCGGGATGAAAGCGGCCATTAGCGGATGCTTGAACCTGAGCATTTTGGACGGGTGGTGGCGCGAAGCGTACGATGGCACAAACGGGTTCGCAATCGGCCAGGATACGCACGTCGAGTCGGTTGAAGAACAAGACAGGATCGACGCTGAAAATCTGTATCGCGTGTTGACCGAGGAGGTCATTCCGTGTTTCTACGACCGCGACGAGCATGGTATCCCGCGCAAGTGGATTCAAAAGATGCGGCGCGCGTTTGTCACTATTGTGCCGCGGTTCAGCACGTGGCGGATGGTCCAGGACTACACGCGCAAGTATTACCTGACGAAGTAAGTTTTTGTGCACTCTCGGACACGGTCACTCGGACGCAGCGCCGCAACAGGCGCGAAGCGCCAGACGAATGACGGTTGCGGTACGCCTGCATGGGCGGATTCGCAGCCCGCATTCTTCCAGGTGCGCGAATCGGGTCTAAGTAACCATCCTATTCGGAGCGCGGCCTGTTGTTGGCAGAAACCGGTTTTTTTCCCGCGTTTCGACGAGCGCGGTCGCGGTGAGCCGGATAATAAGATGCGTTTCGAAATAGTTGTGTGAGGGCCACTGTACGTGTTTGTTTCTTCGCGCGTTCCGATTTTGCGGCTGGCTTAGTTCGTTGGACGTGGGTTTTGCAGTAGCCGGTCGGAGGCGCGTCCGCGAGTTTTATGCTTTGAACTGATTCAGTGCTGCGTACTATTTCCACCGCATGGTGGGAACCATTGCAAATGCGGTGGGGATTGTGCTCGGCGGCGCCGTGGGGTTCCTGCGGAAAAACCACTTGGCCAGTGCAACCGAGCGTTGGCTCAAGCTTGTGGTTGGGCTGTTGACGGCTTACGTGGGGCTGCGGCTTACCTGGGCCAGTGTTCAGGGCACAGTTGGGCAAATGTTGCAGCAATTGGGCATTACGCTTGTGGGAATGATTCTCGGCAAACTGGTTGGGCGCGTGCTGCGGCTTCAAAAGTTGTCGAACGCGCTCGGCAGGTTTGCACGGTGCGAAATCGAGGGTGTGTCCCCTGGCGCAGCGCGGTTCGCAGACGGGTTCAAGACCTGCACAGTCCTGTTTTGTGCTGCGCCACTGAGCATTTTGGGGTCGGTGCAGGATGGGCTTTCGGCCTATTCAGCGCCGCTGTTGTTGAAGGCAGTCGTGGATGGGTTCACGGCGTCGGCGTTGGCGCGGCAACTTGGCTGGGGCGTGGTTGTCTCGGCAGTGCCGGTGTTGGCATGGCAGGGTACAATTACGCTGATTGCGCGTGCGGCGGCGCCGTGGCTTGAGGCGCATGAGCTAGTTGGCAGTGTGCATGCGACTGGCGGCCTGCTGGTGTTTTCAGTCGCGCTGGTCATGCTTGGCCTCAAACGCATCGCACTGGCTGAGTACCTGCCCGCATTACTGTTAGCACCGCTACTGACGGCGTTGCTAATGTAGCACACGGCGTTCGGGCTGGCGTTTTGCCCGATGCGCTCGGATGAACCGCAGTGCCCACGCGAATTTTTTGCGGATTCGGCCGGTTTCCACTTCGTGGCGGCCCAAAATGCATTCGTGGCTCGGACGCCGCCTCGCCAATCGTTCGTTCACCCAGCAAGTGTCACGTCCCAAAGTTTTCTTGCGCTTTGCGCGAAACTCGCATCGTGCGGATGTCATTTCATAAGCACGGGCCTAAGCCCGACGAATGTTGGACAACTCAACCCCCGGAGCCGCCTCACCAGCGTAAACGGTGTGCCGGAAACCCCAAGTCATTGCTGGTGTGAGCGTTTTTGCTCTGGCACGCCCGAAATTTTCCAAATTTTGTTGTGGCGCTGACGAAGCAGCGCCCTCCGGTTCACCCATAAGATGTTCGGGTTGTTGCCGTCGGCAAGGAGTCAGGTGTCAGAAGCCGTTGGAACAGACGAGCACAATTCCAAGTTGAGACCACCTGGTTGAAGCTTGGTGCTAAAGGCGAACGCAGCCGAACCCGGATATCTCATAGTTGACGGGAGCACACGCCGCTGGTCCCGCGCATGCGGGATTTCAGCGGCTCGCTGAAACTTTTTCCGTTTTGTCCAATCATCCCCGGTATCACACCCTGTGCCTGCACGCAGTCAGCCCGACCAACAACACAGCATGGCGAAATGACCAACACGGGCTGCAGCAGTCAGCATCAAGACCAGATGAGCTCCATAATCGGGTATGAAATATCTGGGCTAGGGCGAGGACGCGAATTACTCCACGCAACCCGCACTGTTTCCACACGTAGCGGCGTTTATGAAAACGCGGTCAGGGAATCTTCCACGTCCGGGCCCCCGCGCTCTCACGAGCGCAGCTACGAAACCGGGTTTGCGATAACCGCGCCTTGCACGGTCGTAGCTGCGCTTGTCGAAGCGCAGGAAGCCTATTTGGGAGCTGCATTTGTATAAACGCGAACAGTAGCCTTTTGAGTCCAGTGTCCGCGCGGTTTACGGGCGCAGCTAAGAGACTAAGCGCGGTTTGGCTCATTCCGCCGTGATCTGGCTTTCACATTCGATGCGTCACGCGGGCAAGCAGGTCAGTTTTCTGGCAGGACTCAAAAAGAATTTTGAAAATAGCTCAATTCAACCGTGTTTTGCCCATTGTGCGTGATTAATTCCACAGTCCGGGCGGAGTCCGATGCTGGGTCTCGGTCTTTTGCCCCGGGCAAGAATCTATCGGCCAGAGCTTGCCGGGCATTCTCAGCCCGAAATCGAGGCATGCTCAAGGAACTTTACAGCATCTAATTGCCTGTGGATCAGGCATATATTTAGAATCCTTGCATTTTTGAACCGCGCATCCAAAATTGCAAGGAAAACGTATGCCCGAGGTTGTTCCAAGGCCGCGACTTGCCAGTGCGGTCAGGCACGCAATGCAGTATAACCCCATCGCGGTTCTTTTGGGACCGCGTCAATGCGGCAAGACAACGCTTGCGAGGGAATTGGCCAAAGATTCCGGTGCGACTTTTTTTGATCTCGAGACCTCCGCCGATCAGGCAAGGCTGCAAATGCCAGAAACTGTGCTTGGTGGCCTTAGCGGGTTGGTTGTGATTGACGAAGTGCAGCGGATGCCAGGGTTATTCACGGTTCTTCGGCCACTGGTGGACAAGCCGGGGTTGAAAGCAAGGTTTCTGCTGTTGGGCAGCGCTTCGCCTGAACTTGTAAAGGGCGTGTCGGAGTCGTTGGCCGGCCGGGTCGGGTTTGTTGACATGAGCGGATTTGAGATTTGCGACGTCGGGTCTGAGGGCCAAAACCGGCTCTGGTTACGCGGTGGATTCCCCCGGTCGTTTCTTGCAGGGTCGGACACCGAGAGTTACCAATGGCGGCAAGATTTTATTCGCACGTTCTTGGAGCGTGACGTGCCGCAGCTCGGGCTTCGCATACCTGCGGCGGCTCTGATGCGATTCTGGACGATGCTGGCGCATTATCACGGCCAGATTTGGAACGGGTCGGAGATTGCGCGCGCGTTGGGCGTGTCGGCTAAAACAGTCCGGGATTACCTTGACATTTTGACGGGGGCATTCGTGTTGCGGCAGCTTCAGCCTTGGCACGAAAACATCGGCAAGCGCCAGTACAAGGCGCCCAAGGTGTACGTGCGCGACAGCGGGGTTTTGCATGCGCTGCTCGGCATCGAAAAATGGCTGGACCTGTTCGGGCATCCCAAGTATGGCAGCTCGTGGGAAGGGTTCGCGTTGGAACAAATACTCACCTGCACAGGAACGCGCCAGGCATTTTATTGGGCGACGCACGGGGGTGCCGAGCTTGATCTGATGCTGATTCGCGGGGGCAAACGCTACGGCGTCGAATTCAAGTGCGCAGACGCGCCCGGCATGACGAAGTCGCTGCACATAGCAATGGACGATTTGGGCTTGGAGCGGGTCTGGATCGTCTATCCCGGTCAGGCGCAATACGATTTGGCGCCGCGCGTTCGCGTGTGTCCGTTGCTGGATTGCATATCCGAGTTGGCAGCGGTGTAGCCCGCTTGCGCGTCTCCGGGCTTAACCTGCGAATCCGTCACGCTGTGCTCTTGCGTGCTTGGGCTATGAGTGCCGCGGCAACGGTCCAGCGCTATAGCACGGCTGATTTTGTCAGGCGCGAATATGCGCCGTACCGACTTTCGGGGGCGGACACAACACGCGCGCTCCGGAAAATTGTCGGGCGTGCGTAGTGTTGGGATCAGGCGTACTGGTCGGAGCGCTGCGTGCCAGTGTACCGCCGGTTCCAGTATTACTTGATTCCGGCCAGGCGTTCCTTCCAAATGCGGTACAGCTCGACAGTGGCGCGCACGTCGCGCAGGCAATACTCTGCGATTTCGCGGTACCGGCCTTGAGCAACCAACTGGTTGATGTCGAGTCCGGTCACGCCGTAGCTTTTGGGTGAGTCGATCCCGAACGCTTTGCAGTAAAAGTCCAGGTTGAACCTGCGCGCTGCGCCGTCGCGGCCGCTCACGCCGTAAAAGGTCAGTTGCTCGGCCAGGTCGCAATGCGGTTCGGTTTGGAACCTGTACCCGAGCCAGTCCTTGCGGCTGATCGGCACATTGAGAATGGCCGAGCGCAGGTAAAGAAACGGCACATCGAAAGTGCGCCCGTTGAAAGTGACAATCTCGTCGTAATGCTTGGCCACGTCCCAAAATGCGGTCAGCAGCTCGACCTCGTCCATGCACGGGACGAACTCGACCGGGCCGGCCTCGCCTTCATCAGGCTCGTAATCTTCGGCAATGAACAGCACTTGGCCGCGGCCGGTATCAACGTTGAGCATCGCAATGCACACGACTTGCGCTGTGAACGGCCACAGGTTCAGTTGCCGCTCGATTTCTGCGCGGCGCGCGGTGCGGGTGGGTTCGTCCAGCGCTTTTTCGGCTTCGCGGAACAGGTACTCGCGCTGCGCGTCGTCCAACTGCTCGAGGGGTAGCGCGGCAGTTTCGATGTCAAACGCCAGCTTCGCCATTCTCAGGCAGGGTATCTCGTGGCCGTGTCTAGTTGCCGGGATGGAA
>JANWZY010000061.1 GCA_025061935.1 Verrucomicrobiia bacterium | reverse complement strand
CGTTGGTTCGAGGTGCCCGAATGGTTCGAGGTGACCTACAGGTACGCCGACGGGACCACGGTGATGTGCAGCACTGACGCGAAGCACGGAGTCGAGTTTATCGGTGAACAGGGTAGAGTGTATGTGAACCGTGGTGTGATAGAAGCCGAGCCGGAGGAACTTCTTGACGAGGCTGCGCTGCCCAAGGCGTCCCATATTCAGGTAAGCACTGATCATCACGAGAATTGGTTTAGCGCGATCAAGGCGCGGACGCAGCCGATCGGTCATGTGGTGGCAGGTCATCGCTCGGCCACAGTATGCCATTTAGGCAACATAGCGATTCTGACCGGCCGCAAGATCAGGTGGGACCCTGCGGCCGAGCAGATAATAGGGGACGAAGAGGCAGCGAAACTGCTCAGCCGTCCGTACCGGCCGCCGTGGCAATTGCCAGATGCATGACTGCGGCCACGCAACCAAACAGTGGGGACATCAAGATTGTGCCGTTGTCCCGGCAAGGGCCTGAGTTACGCCGCTTCCTGCGCGTGCCGTACAGCATTTATCGTTACGACCCGAACTGGGTTGCGCCTTTGTTAATTGACGCGAGAAAAGTTTTGTCTGACTCGAATCCGTTTTTCGAGCACGCGGAAATGCGCTTGTGGGTTGCAGTGCGGCAGGGCCGTGACCTAGGCCGCGTGGCGGGCATAATTGATCGTACTCACAACACGTTTCACAATGATGCGGCGGCCTTTTTCGGTTTCTTCGAGTCGGTGAATGACCTCGGGGTGGGTCGTGCGCTTTTCGAGTCCGTGGTTGACTGGGCACGTCAGAACGGCATGCGGCGCGTGCTAGGGCCGATGAACCCTTCGACAAACGAGACTTGCGGATTGTTATTCGATGGCGGCAATGATCCCCCCACTTTCATGATGCCGTACAACCCTGCGTATTACGCCGAGCTGATAACAGCCGCCGGGTTCACAAAAGCCAAGGATTTATTGGCTTTTTATGTCGATGTGGCGCGGTGTCCGTTAGCGCGGCTCGACCGCATAGCCGCCAAGGTGCGCCAGCGGTACCCGGAGGTGCGGCTTAAGCCGGTCAAGCGCGCCACTTTGGCTGCTGATTTGGCTAAAATAAAAAAGGTGTACAACTCGGCGTGGGAACGGAATTGGGGGTTTGTGCCGATGACGGACGCGGAGATAAACTTTCTGGCGCACCGGCTGAAACCGATTTTTATGGAAGGGCTGGTCTGGCTCGCTGAAGTGGGGGACGAGCCGGTGGGGTTCATGCTGGCGCTGCCCGACTTTAACATTGTGCTGCGCCCGTTACGCGGGAGATTGTTGACCTGGCGCATTGTCAAGGTGATCCCGTATCTGTTGGGGTTGAAGACGCCTACCAGATGCCGGGTGTTGATTTTGGGCGTGCGAGCGGATTGGCGCGGACGCGGGCTGGAAGGGGCGATGCTGAGCGAAGGCTTCAAAGTTGGCATAGCTGCTGGCATAACCGAGGCTGAGGCTTCCTGGGTACTGGAGGACAATGAGCCAATGGTACGCCTGATGGAATTTTTCGGCGGCCGCGTTTACAGGCGGTACAGGATTTACGAGCGCGCGGTTTAGCTGGGGTACCGTGGGGAGTTGTCCGATCGTTTTGCGCTTCTAGGGTGAGGATTTTTTTCGCGCCAGGCTAGCTCCGATCCGGGTTTATTAAGGGAAGAGTCGGTCGGGGGGTAGCTCACACAACAACGGCGCTGTAGCGTCCTTGGTTGATAGGATCGGGTTCGTGACCGGCCAGTTGATCCCCAGTTCGGGATCGTTCCAGCGTATGGTCAGCTCGTTCTTTTGAGAGTAGAAATCGGTGCACTTGTAACTGCACAGGGCGGTCTCGCTCAACACGACGAACCCGTGCGCGAATCCCGGCGGAATGAAAAGTTGATGCTTGTTTTCTGCGGACAGGATGAACCCTTGCCACCGCTTGAACGTTGGTGAGCTACGCCGTATGTCCACAGCTACATCGAAGACCTCCCCGTGCAGGATCGAGACCAACTTGCCTTGAGGTGTCGGGTTCTGGAAATGCAGGCCGCGGAGCACACCGCGGCGCGAAAACGACAAGTTATCTTGCACAAATTGCCAGTCTATGCCGTGCGCGGCGTACCTACGCTGGTGCCACGTTTCTAGGAAATAACCGCGCGCGTCGGCGTAAGCGTCAGGCACGATTAATAGCAATCCATCGAGCTCGCATTTGATTACCTGCATGGCGATTAGACCTGGTCGCGAAGACGTTTCGCCTCGGCGACTACGTCCAATATGTAATCTCGGTACTCGCAGTTCGGCATCTGTGAGGCTAGTGCTTCCAGTTGCGCAAGCGTGATAAACCCGCGTCTGTACGCGGCTTCTTCAGGGCATCCGAGTTTGACCCCCTGGCGTTTTTCGATTGTCTGCACATATGCAGAGGCCTCGTGTAAGCTTGTGCTAGTGCCTGCGTCCAGCCACGCAACGCCGCGGCTGAGCCTGTACACGCGCAATTGCCCCCGCTGGAGGTATGCCTTGTTGACGTCTGTGATTTCCAGCTCGCCGCGTGCGGATGGCTTAAGCGATTTCGCGATGCCGATGACCTGGCTGTCGTAAATGTATAGCCCTGGCACCGCGTAGTTGCTCCGCGGTTGTTTCGGTTTCTCTTCGATCGAAATGGCGCGGCCGGTCTCGTCGAACTCGACCACTCCGTACCGCTCCGGGTCACGGACATGGTAAGCAAATATGGTTGCGCCGCTGGTGAACTCGGCGATTGCGCGGGAAAAGATGTCCGTGCCAGAAAAAATGTTGTCGCCCAGGATTAACGCCACGTTGTCGTGTCCGATGAATGATTCGGCAATGATAAATGCTTGTGCGATGCCTTCGGGACGTGGTTGCTCGCGGTACTCGATGCTCAAGCCCCATTTGCTTCCGTCTCCCAAAAGCTGTTTGAACCGTGGCAAATCATTCGGCGTCGAGATAAGACAGAATTCCCTAATTCCGCCTGCGATGAGCAGCGTTAGTGGGTAGTACACCATCGGTTTGTCATACACCGGTTGGAGTTGTTTGCTAGCAACAAGCGTGAGCGGGTACAGCCGCGATCCTGCGCCGCCTGCCAAAATGATGCCCTTCATATGCTAGGAGAGATTATGCGAACAGCCATACTTTTGCCAGTAAGTTTGTGGGGCGAGACTTCGACGGGGCGCGTATGCGAAGGCCTCTCTAAATTTGCCTCGGCGATCTTTGCCTCTGCCCGCGTTCTGACACGGCTTTGCGCATTTTGGTTTTCACGGACTACAGGCTGTGGTGGTTGGTATAACTGATCCGTGTCGAGTATCCCCCAGGATGTAGTACCTGGGATTTGATGGCCGGGCCTGACCCGCTTTCGGCAGCGTTGAGAGCAGGATCAACCATATCGTGAAGAATCGCGAGTGGTTGCACCTGAGCGTGTTGGTACGTGTGCTCCTGGGGCTTCGGAGGCTGGTATGGCAGTGGTTCGGTTCGGCGCACTTGTGGTTCAAATAGTAGTGACCAATGCTACGGCGAATGAGCCAGCGATAAGGTTACGGGACCGCTGGTGTGCGCGAAGCCAAATGGGCGAAGACGCCGCGTGGTTCTTAACGTTGCGCACCTGCAATGGCGTGTCAGTGGCGCTTCCGTACCGAGTTCCAGGCTTTTTGCGCTGTTCTGCTAAGGTGCCAGCGGGCGTTGCGGCGCGCCGCGGTACGCAGTAAAGGAGCGATTTATGCGGTCCTGTGCTACGTAGCCAAATGAATGTGCGCTAGGACAAAGCTCCGTGCCGGTAGGATCGAATTTCATCTATTGCCAGCTCGGGGAGTTGATTGTGGCCTATAGCGCGTGGGCGAAGCGACCGAAGCGGCTCCGTGGGTGGACTGTGCGGTCTTCACCAGGCTGGTGCTTGGGCGCTGGTGAAATGACTGCGAAATATCCGGGCCAAGCGGTTTCATGTTCCTTCGGAAAACCGCGGGTTCCGTGCTGGACATTTGAGCGCAGCTAACGCAGGCTGCGGCCTGACACGGGTTTTTGTTCCGGTGCGCTCGTACGGTGTTGCCAAGTCGAAATGCATGCGGAATCGGAAAGTGCGCACGACGCAGCGAGAAGGAACCAATGGGAACGCTCCGAGAAGACGATGAACCGCCTTTGGCGGAGGGGCCGCAGCCGGCCTCGGCATTGCTGAGCAGGTTGGCGAACGTGTTTGCTGCGCCCGGCGAGGTTTTTGACGAAATCCGGGCTGCGCCGGTTAGGCACGCGAATTGGATCGTGCCTGCGGTATTGTTCATTTTGGCTAGCTGGCTTGCGGCGGCTATGCTGATTTCGAGCGAATCGGTTCGGCAGCAGTACGGGCAGTTGGCGGAGCAAGCGCTCGAGCAGCAGGTGCAAGCTGGCAGGATACCGGCAGCCGAAGCGGCGGCCGCGCGCGAAGGCGCGGCGAAGTTGGCTGTTCGGGGAGCGACGATGGGCATGATAGTTTGGCCAATTTTTGGTGCGTTCGTTTCGCCATTCGGCTGGGGGTTAATCATCTGGCTTGGTGTGCGGGTTATGGACGGCAGGGCGGGCTTTATGAAAGCGGTCGAAGCCGCTGGGTTGGCGAACACCGTGCTTGTGCTCGAGCCGATTGTCCGCGCGTTGTTGGTGCTCGGCTTGGACAACGTTTTTGCGTCGCCGAGCGCGGCGTTGTTGATCGGGCAGCTTAACCCGGGAAACGCGCTGCACTGGGTGTTGAGCACGTTGAACCTGATGATTCTGTGGGCCGTTGCAGTTAAAGCGATCGGATTGGCCAGGCTCGCAGGTGTGCGCTTTGTTAATGCCGCGTTATGGGCGTTTGGGATTTGGATATGTTACAATGGACTTTTTATTGGCATAGGCCTCGGATTGCGCCCAGTCGTTTCGAAATGACGAATGTTAAGGTGCCGGTTGGTTGCCCGAACCGGTTACCTTCTGACTCGCATTTAGTCTGCCCGAAACTATTTCCGGGGCTGGAGTGTTTAAATACTGGAGGCTGATGCAGACCGCGAACCGAACCAAACGCCGCAAAATAGTTGTGCTTGGGCTTATTTGCCTCAGCATTGCCGCGCTCGCGTCGCTGGCCGTGTTCAGGGAACGCGAGCCGTTCATTGTTGTCCAAACCGATCGAGTGGCGCGCCGCGACCTGACGGAGGTGGTCTCGGCCAACGGCAAAATCCAGCCCGTTGTGCAGGTTGTTATCAGTCCTGAAGTGGCGGGTGAAATTGTCGCGTTGCCTGTGAAGGAGGGGCAAAGAGTCAAAAAGGGCGACCTGTTGGTACAGATCAAGCCCGACGCTTATATCGCGACGCGGAACTCAGCCGAAGCGAATTACAAATCGGCTCTGGCCAGCATGACGCTTGCGCGGGCCGAGCTTGAGAAAGCCGAGGCCGAGTACAAACGTAACCTCGAGCTGTTCAACAACAAGCTCGTGTCCGAGTCGCTGTTCTTGGAATACAAAACTGCTTACGAAGCGGCGAAGTTGAGGTACCAGATGGCGGTTCATCAGGCCGACCAAGCCAAATTCGGGTTGGATAAGGCGACCGAAGACCTGAACAAGACGACCATACTTTCGCCCATGGATGGCACCATAACGCGGCTGCGCTCACAAATTGGCGAGCGCGTGCTTGGCACATCTTTCAACCTCGGCACCGAGATAATGACCATAGCGAATCTTGACGAGATGGAGGCGCGGGTCGAGGTGGGTGAAACGGACGTTGTGTTGATTTCGCCCGGCCAGAAAGCGAGCCTCGAGGTTGACGCGTTCAAAGGCCGAAAATTCACGGGTGTTGTCACTGAGGTGTCGAACGCGCCTCGCGCGTCCGGGCTCCAAGCCGGACTCGCTTCGAGCCAATCGCAAGACATAGCCAGGTTCGAGGTCAGGATTCGCATTACCGAAAAGGAAGCATTTCGGCCGGGCATGTCCGTCAGCGCCGAAATTGAAACTCGGTACCGGACAAACGTACTCAGTGTACCCCTGGCCAGTGTGACCACGCGCATGCTCAAGGTTTCCCGGGAAAGCTCGGCGGATACAGGTTCGACCGCGCGTGCACATGCGGCGAACTCGCCGGGGGCGCTGACCAGTCCGGCCCGGACGAATGACCCTGTACAAGCGGCTAATTTCAAGGGCGTTGCCAAGCCGCAAGAGGTGGTTTTCGTCGTCAACGGCGACCGGGTCAAAATGGTGCCGGTCAAACTCGGCATCAGCGATGGAACCTACTGGGAGATCGTCGAGGGACTGGAAGAGGGGCAGGAAATCGTTTCGGGCGGGTACAAGGCAATTAGTCGCGACCTCGACGACGGCAGGCGAATCCGCAGAGGCAAGGTAACCGAGCCGAAATGACAGCTCTGGCTGTGGTGCTTATCCGGCTTATAAACGTCTGGCGTTGTTACAAGGTCGGGGCGGAAACTGTCGAAGCGTTGCGCGACGTGTCGCTCGAAATTGCAAAGGGCGAATACGTTGCGATCATGGGTCCGTCCGGGTCGGGCAAGTCCACGCTCATGAACGTGATTGGGTGCCTCGATACGCCCACGTCCGGCATTTACGAGCTCGATGGGGTCAACGTTACAGAAATGGATGATGACCAATTGGCAGAGGTCAGGAACCGCCGGATCGGGTTCGTGTTCCAGACATTCAACCTTTTGCCGCGCGCAACCGCGCTGCGGAACGTCGAGCTGCCACTGATTTATGCAGGCGTGCCTGCCGGCGCGCGCAGGGAACGGGCGCGTCGGGCGCTGGAGCAAGTAGGGCTTAGCCATCGCGCGCGGCATTTACCAAACGAGATGTCTGGCGGCGAGCGCCAGCGCGTTGCAATTGCGCGCGCACTGGTTAACAACCCCTCGATACTGCTTGCCGATGAACCGACGGGCAACCTCGATTCTAAGACGGGGTCTGAAATCATGGCGCTGTTCGACAGACTCGCCGAGCAGGGCAATACCATAATTGTTGTTACACACGAGGAAGACGTGGCGAAGCATGCGCGGCGCATCATTCGGCTGCGTGATGGCCGCATTGCAGCCGACGAGAGACGCCCCGTTGCCGGCTCGGGCACAGTGGGTTCTGCTGCTCGAAGCGCAGCCGGGTAACGCCCTAGGCCATCAGCGCGCAATGCGGTTCGTTGCTGAGATTTTTGAAGGATTGGCGATCGCGCTCGATGCCATTCGGGTGCATAAGCTGCGCGCTGCGCTTACCACGCTGGGGGTGATTATTGGTGTGCTCACAGTTACGCTCATGAGTGCGGCAATCAATGGGATCAAAACGTCGTTTTCAGAAAACGTTATGGCTCTGGGCGCGGACACGCTTTATGTCTCACGCATGGATTGGTTCATCGGCTCGCCCGATGAATGGATCAAGCAGAGCCGGCGCCCGCGGATCACGCTCGAACAGATTCGGCAGTTGGAGCGGCTGCTGCCCCCGCAGCAGTTTTGCATCCCGTACGCCGAGGGTACGCAGCCGGTGAAGTTCAAAACGCGCACGGCTGAAGCGGTCGAGGTTGTCGGGACGACAGACAAATTCATTCTGGCCACGAGCGCGCGTGTGGCGCAGGGCCGGTTTTTGACGCCCGCCGAGTCTGACGGGGCGCGGCCGGTTTGCGTGATTGGCGCTAACGTGGCGGCCAACCTGTTCGAGGGTGAACCGGCACTGGGCAGTCGCATTTGGGTCGGGCGGAACACATTCGAAGTCGTTGGCGTATTCGAGAAACAGGGCGAGGCAATTCCGCAGGCGGCCCTGGACGACGCGGTGGTGATCCCTGTTGGACAATTCATCACGCAGTTCCGGCGTGAGCCAGACTTTACTGTGTTGGTCAAGACAGGGGATCCGGGCCGGCTCGGCGAGGCGCGCGAGGAGTTGCGCGGCGCAATGCGCAGGGTGCGTCGGCTGCCGCCGGACGCCGAGGATGATTTTGCCATTAATTCCCAGGAAAGCTACCTCGATCTGTTCAATCGTGTGGGTGGACGAATTGCTGCTGCCGGGCTGTTCGTGACCGGATTGGCCCTGTTTGTCGGGGGCATCGGGATCATGAACATAATGTTCGTGACTGTGGCCGAACGCACATACGAAATCGGACTTCGCAAAGCAGTGGGCGCGCGTCAACGCGCCATACTTGTGCAATTTCTGATCGAGGCCGCGTGCATTGCGCTCATAGGCGGGGTGATCGCGCTTTTGCTTGCTTGGCCGGGGACATGGCTGTTGCAGTTGCTCGTGCCGGCTGCAATGTCGGTGCCGACGATGCTGCTGGCGCTCGCTGTGTCGCTTTTGACCGGGTTGGTGGCTGGATTCGTTCCTGCATGGCGCGCGGCAAAGATGAAACCCGTCGAAGCGCTGAGGCACGAATGAAGTTTAGGTTGCTCAGACTGCTGTGGGGCGAGTGGCGGGAGGGTTTCCTCGCTGCAATGGATGCGCTGGCTGCGCACAAGCTCCGCTCGGCGCTCACGCTCGCAGGGGTCCTGATCGGGGTCTTTTCGATCATTGTGGTCATGACTGCAATGCGAGTGCTGCAGAGCTATGTCGAGACGGAGCTGAGCGCGTTGGGTGCGAACACGTTCTGGGTGCGGAAATGGCCGGTGTTGCAATTCAGTGGCGGGCGTGACTGGCAAAAGAATTTGCGCCGCAAGAATGTCACCTATGCGCATGCTTTGGCTGTCCGGCAGCGCGCCACATTGGCGGCTGCGGTCGGCATCGAAACTGTATTTTGGGCTGGCGAGGTAAGCTCGCGGTTCGGCAAGACACCGCCCACGGTGGTGGTTTTTGGTGCGGTGCCGGGCAATTTTCCCGCTCGGAATTGGACGGTTGCTGAAGGGCGGGGCCTGCTGGATATCGACGTCGAAACCGGCAGTTACGTGTGCGTGCTCGGCGCGGGCGTGCGCAAGGCGCTTTTCCCCACAGGGCTTACGCTCGGTGACCAGGTCAAGATTGACGGGATCAATTACACTGTGGTTGGTGCGCTGGAGCCGCGCGGCTCGTTCATGGGTGGGAACCAGGACAACTTTGTCGTGATCCCGATTACGACCGGGTTTAACAGGTATGGCAGGCTGTGGCGCAGTCTCGACATTCTAGTGCAGGCGCCGGATCAAGAGACATACGAGGAGACGGTCGAACAGGTGCGCGGCATCCTCCGCGCTGTGCGCAAGGTCGCGCCGGGTGAAGAAGACGACTTCGAGATTTTCTCGAACGAGAGCATAATCCGGCAGTTTCGCGAGGTCACGTTTGCTGTGCGTGCGGGCGCGGTGGCGGTCAGTTCGATCGCGCTTTTGGCTGCGGGCATAGGCATAATGAACATCATGTTGGTGTCGGTTACGGAACGCACGCGCGAGATCGGCGTAAGGCGCGCGGTCGGCGCGAAGAAACGGAACATCATGACTCAATTCACGCTCGAGGCGGTCGTATTGAGCGAGCTGGGCGGGGTGGCAGGCATAGTGCTGGGCGTGCTGGGCGGGAACGCGACCGCGCTGTTGCTCGAGCTGCCGCCGGTTGTACCGGTGGATTGGATTATTCTCGGGGTTGCGATCTGCTCGCTCGTCGGGATTATTTTCGGGATTTATCCTGCGTACAGGGCGGCGAATTTAAACCCGATCGAGTCGCTACGGTACGAATAATTCGGCTGCGCGCGCTTTCCGCTCGAAACACGTCGTGCGCGCTGCGGCTTATTTACCCTTGGCAGTGGCAATAGCTTTCCGCGCGTATGAAAGCCAAACGATTCCTAGCGCGCCAATGATTAGCGCCTGGCTGATCACAGGGTAACTGTAGGCGAGGAACGCGATACCGCCACATGCTATCGTTGCCTTGAACAGGTCAACAAACGTCATACGGCTCACTTCCATTCGGTCAGTTGGCCTTTCTGAGGACAAGCGTCAGCCGCCCGCCGCGGCCGTACTGTAGCCGTCTTGTCCCACGGGCCGATATAATCTCGCATGCGGCATGCAAAAAGCAAGCCGCAGAATGCCGCGGCCCGGCTCGCGTAAGTTGGTTTAGAAAAGCACCCCCAGCACGTTGCGCCAGCGCGTGTCGAACCGCCAGAGCCCGGCGGTTTTGGCCAGCGCAATTGCGCGATTAAACTCGGCGTTTGTTATTCGCCGGCCAATTGCCGCGTACTGCGGATCGTGTAAAACCTTGTGCTCGGGCCGGTATTGGTCCATCACATTCACGAACGTGTCGGGTGACAGTTCAGTGGCGAGCCAGCGCATAATTTGCGCAGTCTCTTCCAGCATGCCAGGCATCACAAGGTGCCTGATCAATACCCCGCGGAGTGCCAGGCCGGATTCATTCACGCGCAACACGCCGACCTGCTCGTGCATGAGTTTTATCGCTTTGCGTGCGGCGTCCGCGTAGTCGCGCGCGGTTAAGAATTTTGCGCACGCGTCCGGAGTCCAGAGTTTGAAGTCGGGCATGTAAATGTCCACCACGCCGTCCAGGAGCCGGATGAGTTCCTCGCTGTCATATCCGCCGGTGTTATAAACCAGCGGCAGGCGCAGCCCGGCCTCGACGGCTATTACCAACGCTTCGAGTATTTGCGGCACGACATGCGTCGGCGTCACGAAGTTTATGTTGTGGCAACCTGCGGCCTGCAGCTTGAGCATCAGTCCGGCCAACTCTTCAGCGGTTACCTCCTCGCCTTCACCGAGCTGGCTGATTTCACAGTTTTGGCAAAATACGCAGCGCAGGTTGCAGCCGCTGAAGAAAATTGTGCCGGAACCGCGCCAACCGCGCAGGCAGTCTTCCTCGCCTAAGTGGGGGAATGCGCTCGATACGAGTGCGCGCCGCCCGACCCCGCAAACGCCGCGCTTGTCTTCCAGACGGTTGACTCCGCACCTGCGCGGACAAAGCGCGCATTCGCGTAGAATTGCTATTGCCTCGGTCGCCTTGCGTTTGAGCGCACCGGCCTTATGGCTGCCGATATACGCCGGAACGAACTCGGATTCAGGAAACACGAATCGTCCGTCGCCGTGCAGCTCGACCGGGATATGTTTGTATCTGGCCTGACCGGGCTTCATTTCGACCGCGCTTACGGTGTCACACAGCAAAAGCTATCCTCTAAAATCTGGACTGCAAGTTATGGTTATGCCTGTCAGTGGGCGCCATGCCCTAGACTTCGTTTCCGAGGGTATGGCCGCACCGTATTGGCGGCGACGGCTGGGGCCCGGCGCGGTGTGAAAGGCCCCGCCGAGCTGGTTGTAATGCAACGCAAATTTTTTGGTCTGTCATGGCATACGCGGCAACTTTGCGCGCTTTAGGTGCGTGTTTTGTTCTCGAAAAATGCGCTTAGCGCTTCCTGTGACACACGGTGTTTTCGCAGCTTGCGTTTCGCAGCTTGGCCGGGCGAGTCGAATTGAATTGCTCCTAGTCAACGGCTTCTACCGGCTCCATATTGGCTCAGGTGCAAATGCGTGATGCTACGACACTATCCGGGCTGGCCAAGGCGGGCGTCGAACCTGGCGATGAGATTTGCTCCAAGCCACTTAGCCAGGTTCCGAAGCCGCGCAAGTCAGTTTTTAAACTAATTAGCGAGGTGCTCGCTCATGGCGGTCCGGGTTACCTGCAGTTCGCGATCACGAACCGGTGTAATGCCGATTGCGGCTTTTGCAACTTCGCGCGGTCGAAGCTCGACAGGCCGGCTTGGCGCAGTGTCACACTCGAACAAGCGCGCGATGTGGTGGACATATGCCGGAGGAATCACATTGGGTACTTGCTGTTTGTCGGCGGCGAGCCGATGCTGCACCGCGACCTCGTGCAAATGACGCGGTATGCGGCCGAGCGCGGCATACGCCCGATGCTGTGTACGAACGGCGCGCTTTTCACAGATCGGAACATTCACGCACTCGCAAATGCCGGGCTGTCCAGTGTCATCATTTCAATTGACACGCACGACGCTGTGCGGCACGAGCAGAACCGGGGCTTGCCGGCCGTGTGCGAGAAGATCAAGCGCGCCAATGCAGCGTTTTCGAAGCTTGGTGTCAATACGACTGCGAGTGTCACTATTAGCAGGCTCATAGACGACTACGGCAGGCTGCCGGCGTTCCTGCGCGAATTAGGCTTCGAGAGTTGCACTTTCAGCTACCCACTTACTGCACTTGGCTCGAGTTACCTGAGCTACAGTCATTCACCATTGGTGTCATTTGCGCCCGAAGAGCTGATTGCCGAGTTCGAGAAGATCAAGCAGCTCAAGCGCCAGGGCGGGTTCGTGATTGTAAACCCTACTGAGTCCTTGACCGAAATGCAGCGGCACTTGCGAGGCGAACCCGAACGGTTCGGGTGCCTTGCGGGGTTCAAGTATTTTTACCTCGATTGGGACTTGAACCTCTACAGGTGCCATTTCTGGGACAAGCCGATGTGCACCATTTACGAGTTTGATCATACCAGGCTGATCCGCGACAACTGCACGCGCTGCATGATTGATTGCTACCGCGACCCCAGTGTACTGCATTTTTGTGCGATCAGCGTGCACGATGCCTGGCAGGCGCTCAAACGCGGCCGGGTTGGCGAAGCCGCGCGTCGGTTGCTCGACAGGCGCAACCTCACCTCGATCAAGGCCGTGCTCGAAACACGCCCTTGGATAACCGGCCTCTGACGCGGGGTGGTTTTCCCTTCACAAGCAAATTGAAGGTTTATGTTGTCCCCTTGCGTACTTGATGTCTGGAGTGGGTGCGTGCTGTCGCGGGCAGCGGAACTTTGCAGTCCTTTTCTTGAGTCTTTGTGTAATGAGTGGAATGAACCGCATCGTCGGTGGACCGAAGGAGTGCTTGT
>JANWZY010000060.1 GCA_025061935.1 Verrucomicrobiia bacterium | reverse complement strand
ACTGCGCGAGGGCACGCCATTCGGCCTGACATTATTGAACCAATGTGTCACACCGCCGTAGTACTGGTAACCAATGCCCCATTGGTTGTATGTCGGATTATAAGCCGGTAAATAAGGCCGGTTCGGACATGTCCAATAGTTGTTTTGCATGTCTGCCCTGACAGGTAAGCCCACACTTGCCCAAGCGGACACCATCACGTTCGTATCAAGGGCTATGGGCTGAAAAACCGGGGGCGGCCCTGCACTGTTAACGTACGCGGGCAGAAACCTGTCGTTGTTTTCACCTGCATACATAATGCTGGCGGTTGCGACCTGCCGCAGGTTGCTCATGCATTGCGTGCGCTTAGCGCGCTCCTTGGCCGAGGACAACGCCGGCAGCAATAACGCAGCCAGAATCGCAATAATCGCTATCACCACCAGCAATTCGATCAATGTGAACCCTGTCTGCTCAGGTCCTGCGCCATGCCGTGCGTCAACCCGCATTGAACGTACCACACTCTCCATCCGCGTTTTCTGTTCTCTCATGTTTGCCTGACCGCCAGCTCGGGCTGAAACGCGCCCGAAGGTGCCAACGTCCGTCAATAATTTACTTCGGGACCAATGACCTACGCCATCACCCAATCGGGTGAGACCAACGGTCGAGCCTAAATCAAATTGAGGATTCGGTTCCCGGCGGTTCGCCACCGCGGTAGGCTTTTCGAGGCAACTTTGGTCAAAGGAAAATCACGACGATACGCACACCTGCATTATCCATAGAGTCGGTTGGCATAACCAGCATGGCTCATCGGGCCAGCGCACGAACCAAACAGCCGATCTCGGGCATTTCCATTTAAACCTCGATGTGTAAGGGGGCTTGGAAGTAGCTAAAAAGGATTCGACCCCGAACCCAGAGCCCTCACGTTCTTGGACGTGTGCACACCAAGCTTGAATTGCGGAACACCCCGGCTGGGCAATGCACAACCTTTCTTCTGTGTCCTGGCGCCGAAGGCAAGCGCGTGAACCCGCCGATGCCTGTTTCTAAGGGCTAGGTCGGTAAACCCACACAAACAATAAACGCGCGAAATTGCCGGTCGCACAATGCCCATGCTGAACCGCGGCTCTGGATTTACAACCAGTTGAGCGGCGCACGAATAAAAGCCGACACCCCAATCCAGCATAGACGTTGCCTGGACAATATCTAGTGCCCGCACTGCACCGAATTGTTTAACCATCTCTGTCAAAGTTCAAAACATGCCCGCCCCGCTCACAATATGTGCCTAGCGGCAGAGTACCCGTTGGCCTCAGAATCCGGGCATATCATCAGTCCTGTAAGGGCACCAGACCAGGGTAGCCGTAATGCTTGGTATGCGAGGGCATCGAACACGGCCCTCATTTGGCGATTCTGAGACACAACTGCTTACACCCTTGCTAAAAAGCGGTTCTCAGCTTTCGAATGACTTCAGCGGGTTTGCGAGCCGGGGTCTATAACTGTGTGAACAAGCGGGCGCGGCGCAGGTTCCCAGGCCGAGTCCGCCCAATATTCGGTCTGGCCATTTTCATTCAGCCGCGCCGGGACACCAACTGCGCGCAATGCAGCCACATACAGTTTTTCGAATCCGGAGGGGGTCGTCATCTGGCGCCGCCACGCGCCCACGATGTCTTCCGGGACACCCTCACTTGTTGAAATCGTAACACGCGCGCGCAACTCGCGCGCTAAAGTCTTGGTTACCATCCATCTGTCACTCTCTTTTCGAACACGTGGGAAGAAATACTCCCATAAAGGTCTGCGCCAATTAATTGCCGGCCTGCCATCCCCAATGTCCGGAGAAAGCACGTAGCTGCGATATACGGCCTCGTCAGGACCAGGCTTCACGAGCCCGCGCTGCAAATCAGCGAGTCTGACCCAGTCCACCACTTGGCCCACGCGCGTCTTCATACCCCACAGTTGACCGAGCATCCAATCGAATTCACTTCGCAACTGCGGCTCGACCAACACCGTGCGCGCGATTTGTGCAGTGTGCCGGGTCAATGGCAGAAGTGACAAAACAACCTTAGTAACGGTAACAGCGCACGCGAGCATGCTAGTTGCAACTGCAAGTATTGCCACTGCTGGACTTGTGCCACCAGACCACAGGCCCTTGAACACGCGGCGCAAGAGTCTAGCTCCCAGAATGACCCACAGCGCCCCCGCAGGAAACCACAAGTACCAATAGCTCGGCAGCGGCCAGGCGCGGATACGGTCCAGCCTGCCAAACTGCACAGCGCAGAATTCAGCCGCCGCGCGCCAAAGCACATCTTGATCCGGGCCGAAGTTATGGCCGTGTCGCTGAAGAATATCTACACGTACAGAAGTGTTACCAGCGCGGAGCAGTCGCGCCAGGCGTTCTACCTCTGCAGCAGGGAACACCTCGTCTTGTTCGCCATGCAAAAGCCAGACTTTTGTGTTAAGCGCCCAGCCTGTTCCGAGCGCATTTGTCAGAATCGGTTCAAGTTCTGGAACCCAGCCACCGGACAGCCGGACCAACACGTTCGGGGCAAATTCAGGATGCGTCGCCAAAAAACTCAAGGTGCGTTGAGCACCTAGACTATGGGTAATCCAGGCGACCTGATTGGTCTGCGCCCACCAGCGCCGAGACAATTCCCTCAAAACGCTTCGCATCTGCGCATCGAAATTCGCCTGGTTTGTCTTATCGTACTCGAGCCCCACGGCCGCCAGCCCAAGCTCAGCGATACAACGCAGTACACTCCCGATACGGTCGAGGTTGTGCCCAGCCCCGTGCGCAAATACAACAACAGGCTTCGGAGTAGGAGTCCCCTTGGGCAACACACACAAACATTGCACCGCACCACCATCTGGAGTTTTACACGTGAACCGAATCCGACGGAATGGGTCGCGCACGCTTGCCCACACAAACGCCGTCAGAACGGTTACGCACACCGCAGCCAGCACCAGAAGTCGGCCTTCTTCAAGCCACAACGACGACTTCGCAGCTCCGTGCAAGACACCTGTCCCAGGGCGATGCGCGAGCATGAGGAACGTCCAAAACAATGCGCCTGTAGCCAAAACAAACAGGCCTCGGTTAAACCAAAATCCCACCAGCAACGCAATCGCCGCTGCGCCACTCGTGCTCTGTAGAATCCAAAGCGCGCGCGCAGCATCAGGTTGAACAGCACAATCAGAGCACTCGGCCCCGGCCCGTTCGTCTTCTGCCTGCCCCGGACGCACAGGAAACGCAGGTCCGCGCGGGGTCGTAACACTTCCGCAACCAAGGTATAGTCCTATGGATACCGCAAAACAGAGCAAGGCTGGCATACCGAACCACAAGGCCAACATAAGCACGTCATTCAACTGCATCGCCCCTGGCTGGTCAGGCCGTGGCGAGCTGTACAACTGATCATAGGTCACAGTTGGGTCAGCATAACCTGTCAAAGGACTATCTCTAATCATCTGCAATACCCCCTCGTACGTGACAACACGGTTCCGCCACGAAAAATCGTTTATGTTGGCCACCGAAAACAAACGCCGCAGTGGCCGCCACTCGGTATGCCGGAACTGCCAGAAACCGAGTACAGCAACGGAGACAGCGATCACACAAAGCCCAACCAGGTTTCTCCTTGCCCACGCATACCGTGTACGCGCAACGCCACCGAGCACGCGAACACACTGGACGGTAAAAAACACGAGACCCAGAGCCGCTCCGACCCATGCGCCGCGGCTGTAGCTTTTGACCAGCCCCAACGCACATACCACCCCCATGATCGCCGGTGCCACCAAAAAAAGGAGTCTCCTCAGCCGCCGACCCGAAGGAACGGCAAGATTCGCGCCGAACAAACCGATCGTAAGCACCAAGGCAACAGCCATGAGCAACCCGTATGTATTCGGATTCCGCCATGCGCCGCTCCACCGTACTTCGCCGCGGTACTTGTACGTGCTGCCCAGCTCAGGTTGCCACAGCGTAATGCATACAAGCAGCGTAACCACAACCGTAATGATCAGCTTCAGTCGGCGCACGACCAACCTCGGGTCCGGACCGTGCCCGGTGCGCCATGCCCAGCTCCGCGCGGCCAGTGCCAGCACCATACCTGCAAGCAATCCTATTAGCTGCATGCCATGCCAACCCGTACGATGCACCAGCCCGTAGTTGACCAAGCCCGCCAGTACCAGCCCGCACAGCCATAAGTCAGGGTTGCCCAGCCCCCACCACACTTCGTTCCGGTTCCGCTCACGCGCAAGCCAAAGGAAGAAAACAAAGTAGATCAGCAGCCCCAGAACTACGAGCCACTGCGTGCTCGGCTCGAGACACGTAAGATGTATTTCGCGCGCGATTGCGCGCAGCCACGCCGAGGCCGAATCCGCCGTTGAGGATTCAGACAGCAAAACAATCGCCCCGACGCAAGCCAAACAACCAATGGTCAAAACCTGACGGACGCTGAGATTACGCATAAAGCTGGGCGAACGTCCACTTGGTAGTTAGCAGGGCAAATTTTCACAGTCGCGCATCAAGAAGCGCCAGCAGCGTTTTCTTCAAGTTATCGTCCGTCTTCGCTGCCGGGGTAACACCATAGCCGGTTTCGGGTCGGTTTGGCTTCCTCAAGGTACCATAGCTCGAGCTTGATGAACCCGACCTGACCCCCAAACGCTGCATGAATAGCGCCTAAATCATGTCGTGCGCTCACGCCTTCCCACGGGTAGCTCGCACCGTCGTTGAAATAGTCAGGGTATTTCTCGTCTGTTTCCCAAAACGCAACGTCATCAGGCCGGAACGCGTCCAAGCGCGCAGGGGGAAAATTTGTTCGGTTATAGCCAATGACCGCGCCATTCATCACATAGCTTGAAATTTGTTGGGGCCGTTCGGCGAACCTGGGCACATGCGGCCCGTCGCGCGGACAAAAATACAGCTTCGGATTTCGCAACATGGGCCAAAACACCCCGGTCTCGACCTTGAACCTCGCCGGACCTGTGGCGGCGGGATCAAGCTTGTACAGCCAGCCGGGCCTGTCCGGTGCGTCCCCTAAAGCCCAATTCGGCCATGGTAGGTAGCCTACGCCATCGGCGGCATACAAGTGCGTGGCTGTGATTTGCTGCTTCAAATTGTTGATGTCCACGATCCGCTGCGCGCGGTCTTTGCCCCTGGTTAGTACCGGCATTAGCAGGCTAGCCAAAATCCCTATGATTGAAATTACGACCAAAAGCTCGACCAAGGTAAAGGCGCCTTGCGGTTTGACGCTCGGCCCCTGAGGCCCGGTCGCTTCCGGCGCAGTTAAGGTTATTACAGCAGCACAATGCGGGCAAGAAACCTGCTGGCCCACCCCATGCGCGGGAAACTCGATTTTCCCACCGCAGTCCGGGCACCGCATCTTGTAGAACGCCGGCACTCGCCGCGGCCGCCCCTGTGCAAGCAGGAGCGTAATGCATCCGACAACCAGGCTGCTCAGCATGCCAACCAATACCCAGTCTGCAATTTGTGCCGAGATACCCCATCGGCCTGACAACGGCGCGACCCAATGATACGGCAAAACCCACCCCATGCTCGCCAGGCCCAACCTGTAAATTCCCAGGTTGGCTGCCAGCCACGCCATAGCCACCAGGCTCAATCCTGTACGCGTCTGGAGCAATGCAAGGCACCCGACAACAAGCTCGAGCACACCATACATGCCCATAACGTATCGCAGGCGGAATCCGAACACCGGGTCAACCAGATTATAGACCGTTGCGCCAGATAACGCTTCGGCAGTAGTGGCCAAGCCCAGCCAGAGCAAAATCGCGCCCCCAACCAAGCAGAACAGCGTTTGAACAACTGTCGAACGCGCCAATTCAGCCACTGCGCCTACGGCCCTCAGGCCGAGCCTTTTAGGCCCGGCTGGCCGACCTCGTGTTCCTTGCGCGTTCACCGTTCAGTCGAAAACCGTTTTTGCCATCAACACCGCCCGTTCGCGCATCGTGCGCTGCGCTCGCGCAATATGGCCCCCTGCCTCATGCAAATACACATCCAGCGGAATGCCGACCTTGCACAACGCCTCTTGGTATTCGGCGATTCTCTCCTTCGTCCAGTCTTCATCCACCCCGGCGGTCAGAAGGACCCGCTCGCACATACCAGGTTTCGGCTCCGGCAACTCAGCCGGATGCAGCAAAATTACACCTTTGAACCGGCCCGGATATTGCTTAAGCAGCTCGCACACAGCTGTTGTGCTCCCGCTGAACGCGAACAAGAACACCCGGTCGGCGTCCACATTCGGGTTGGCCACCATTATGTTGTAGATCGCGTTGATGTTGTTGACGTGTTCGAGTGAGACCCTGCGCAGGTCATCGCGGAACGTGAAACCGCTCAGCGCGACATACGCCCCAGCGCGCGCGAGCGTTTGCGCGCACACTGCGTGCGGGACCGGCGACCACGTGTAACTTGCCAGGCCAATGACAAGCGGGTACTTTTTGCTTCGCGAAAAGTCGGCCGGCGGCACAAGCTCGAATCGCGCGTTATGCCCGTCGAACGGCGCCCACCCAACCAGCACCGGTTGATATTTCAAGGTTTTTCCTGCGCCTCCCTCTAGCGAATAGACCCGCGTTTTGGTCTCACCGTCGCATGCCCAAATGGCCGGCGGCTCGTTCGACACTGAGGCAATCGCGTAAACCGCACCTGCTGCCGAAGCGGGAACCACACCCACCACGCCCCCGCCCTTGAAATGTATCGCCTCGGACTCGAACGGCCCGGGCTTGATCAACAAGTAGTTATTCTCGCCCTGGCGAATGTGCAGCGCATACCCCGCGCCGTTGCGTAACCATTCTACCGCGCGTATCGTCGGCCACCGGCCGAGCTCCTGCCGCGCCCAACCCTCGCCTGTCCACGAAACCATTACCAATGTGGACGTGGTCGCACGCCGCGCGCTTTCGGAGACCAAAAACGCGCGCCTAGCGGGCTCGTACCGAACCGCATCAATAGAATTGCCCGGGGCCGCAGTGTAAAGTTTCGCAGTCTTGCCCGAGGCAAGCTCGACCTGCCAAAGTTCGGTTCCGCCAAGCCAGCCGATTGCCACGGTGTCGGCGTCCAAAGCTTCTAATGCGGGTCGCCCGGGGACCGGCTGCAATCGCCACACTGCCGCGCGCTCCCAATCGGCGCCACTGCGCTTGAGATGTACAAGGTTCGTCGCCCAATCAATGTACGCGCACGCGTCCGGCCCGAGCCATTTCATAGCGCGGAGCCCGTCAGGTAGCGGCACACGCCCTAACTGCTGTTCACCGGTCCGATTGCAGATAACCAGCGTGTAATTCTGCTGCTCGTCCCCCCAAGTGTACGCGAAAAGAGAATCGTCGGTTGACCAGCCCCAAATCCGTGCAGCCCGTGCCTTCGTGTAGTACTCCGAGTCCAAAGCTTGGGCCAGAACACGTTCCGACCTGTTTCTCAGGTCAACAATGAAAATCCCCACGCCATGTTCGGTGCTGCGGAACACGCCGAGCAAGTCAGCAGCGCGACTTATTGCCACGGCAGGGTCAACTTGAATCGCACCAATCGAAGCGAACTCGGCAGCAAGCCTTTCGGCCTTGCGCGGCACACCCACCCAATCCGCACAAAGCTGCGCCGCAAAAATCGCGGTCACACACGCTGCAGTCACCTGTCCGATCCGCTTACGACCGCGCACGAGCCACTCGCTCAACCTGCCAAGCCCAAGTTTCATTCTTCAGTCCCAAGGCCGGATTGTCCACACCCCGCCGTTGCCCGCGTGACCGCCGCTTTCGCGTATGCTCAACCGCTCGACGTGCCCGTCCAACATCAAATAGTTGAGCCGGCCGCGGTGGAATTTATCAAGCTCGATGGTTTTAGCCGCCCATTGTTCGCGCGGCCCGGCCGTGACCACGCACTCATGTGTCCCAAGCACGTTACGGATCGCAACCCGCTCGACGAGCAGCGCAGTCCAAGCCGGGTCGGGAACCATCGAAATCCTGATGGAAGGGGTTGAGCCATGGACCCCGACCGGTGCAGCCTCGCGCGCGAGCCTTAACCGTTCGGCGTCCAAGTACAGCCCTAGCCCGCCCTGACTCGACGCCGCCGGCGGCCAACCCTCCCTCTTTACGTCATACATTGGCATCGAGTAGCTTCGGGGCTTTTCACCGCCACGAGGCTCGGTATCCGACGGACAATGAAACGCTTGGGCCGCCCGCTGGAAGAGTTCCGGGCCCGGTACCGCACCCTCACCAGCTCGGGTATTTGCAAGATACCGCCCGAGCACCGTGTCCCATGTCGTGTAGCCGCGGCCAGTTTCAAGCGCAGCAGGTGGGATCGCACGTGCATTCTCGTCAGCGTACTGGGCGAAAGCCGCTCCCAACCGCCCAAGCTTGTACTTGCAAGCCAAGGTGCGCTGGAACTCGCCGCCCCCAAGCGCTCTCCACCCCAGGGCGGCTAGCACGCACACGGAGAATACCAAAAACACCACGTCCCGCCGCGTCACACCTGCCTCGGTACATTTCAGACCTCGCCCCATCGCATTAGCGCCTTTAAACACCGGCCGCGCTTCCGTGTGCGCGCGCATCCGCGTGAAACCGCATGCCTCAGCTTATGCCGCCAACACACCCTAGTTTGTCAGATTGCCCGACCGGAATCAACTCTCTCAGCCGCACGGTATTCGGGTCACACGGCATGGGATTCGCCCTGCGTCGAATTCGCCGGTAACGGAAATTACCTTGGCCATTCCCCTAAACCCCGGTCCCCCAATTCCACCCCGCGGGTGCGCGTTTACCAGTTTCTTAGCAAGTCCTACCGGCCGCGGTTTTAGCGATCTGCACCGCTGCGGCGCAGTAGCTACCCATCTTCAAATGAACAAACCCATAACTGCCCAGTACACAGGTGAGAACTTCATGAGAAAGATCGCTTTTGCCCTATCTGTTCCGCCACCACGCCCGCGCCACAGTTTTAAGGTATGCCTAAACTGCCAAAAGCCGGGACCTATGGCCTGCATCCGCACGTTGTAACATGAGACGTGCTCGGTCCAGCCGTTCCGCACCCACAGCCGCCGCCGCTTGTAGGGAAACAGGAACCCGTTTGAATGGTCTTCACTGAGGTAAACGGGTTAGAGCAAGGCGTGGGATCCTCACCGCATTGACCACAAGGAGGCGAATAGGAGATGTTTTGGCACGTTCCCTCGGTACACCCACTCCTACACCCTGAGGTATCGACACTGGGGTTTGCTATGCATTGCGCATAGATCGCAAACCCTAATGACAGGGTCACGCTGCACATAAGAATGACGAATAGTGGTCTTTTCATGATCCATGACTGTTGTGTTTTCTGGCTGTTTTCCGAATCCTTCTCGCCGCCCAGACAAGTAATGGCGTGAGAAGAACCATAAAGATCACACCCCGGGAGATGCTTTGCATGCCCGAGCTGCCTATATACTGACTAGATTGCTTCGAAGGGCTGCGCCTTTTTTGTTCCAAAAGACGTACAAGGTCTTCATCCACTTTTTCTTTCCATCGCCGCGCTTGATATGACACGTATTCAATTCCCTCCTCCCTGCTTGCAAGCCGATAATCGCTCACAGACAAAGGCATACTCGGATCGGGAAGTGTCGGCGGTTCCGGTACGTGCGAAATCGCTAAGGCGCGCCCCAGGTATCTTACGTTAAGGAACGTTTCTGGGAGAGACATTCCCACCGCCGACAAAATGCGTTCTCGTTGATCCGGCGACAAATATCCGTAACCCTCCAGTTCAAAAGTCAGGGGAAGGGTTTGTCCACTCACATTTGTCGAGGCCAGGACACGATATTTCCCCAACACCTTATTGGTCGCAATTGCGGTCTTGTAGTCTATCTGACGCCTCGCCAGCTCTTCAGGGGAAGCGCCTTCAATTCTTAACATGGGATTGGACGCCGCCGAAGCAATGGCATCTGCACTTGTCCTCCATTCCACTTCTTCAGGCAAATAAGGTGGCTCCCTGAATTGCTTCACCGTGGTGGAACACACGTGCGCCAAAGGATCAAGTTGAGGCTGCAACCATAATAAAGGAATTCGATTCCTGTTAGTGGGATTCTCCAGGAAACCGAACGAGCAGTACGCCAGCCACGGAACGGACACCGTGTCAAACGCAGCACGCGGAAAAGCCCCAGGGAAAACGGTCGCTGGCGCAGGCAAATGCCGGGCCTTGGGATCAACAAGCACTGAATAGGTGTTCGCACCGTCGCAGCCCACCAACCAGAACCACTCCGGATCGTATTCAGATTTAAGCAACCAACGACCATTTCCCACAGTCACGGCAAATTTCGTGGTCTGCCTGCCAACAGGCTTACCTGCCCAATCATAGTAAATCGCTTCCAGCTCCCCAGTGACGGTGCAGGTTTGTCCAATTGCGCTAACGTGCATCAAAAACCCGTGAAGCGCGATCGCCATGCTAAGCACATGCCCTACCCTCACCCTGCCCCTCACACGTTGCACGGTACACGCCTTCTCCACCATCGCATTCACAAACGTATGTCTCCACTATGCAGTGAACCCCACACACATTGCGTTTCTACACAGTTGCCGATCCACCTTCTTTCTCACCCATTACCACAGCACTGAGAAAGTACCACTTTCACGCCACTACGCGCTCGTCAGAGACGCCCGTCTCCTCGTTTCTGCGCGCCGCTGCCACCACCCCCATACCAGCAGCCCGTAACCGCCAAGGAGCTAATAGACCAACACCACCTTCATGATCAAGTCAGCCACGCCAGGTGAGATATGCAAGATATCGGTTAGGTTGCCGAGACACCCACAGGGCCGGCGCCAGCCGATCCAAAGCAGCCCGAGCCGGTACACGACAAAGCTTATCGCAAGCCACGTTACCGCCAGCAGACTGAATTGCCGCTCGTCCGTAAACAGGCAAAAGAACGCAACGAACAGCTCGAGCAGCCCTACACCCAACATCAGTTGCCGAAACGGGACACCAATTATCGGGTCCGCCACATCCAACGCACGCGCAGGGCCAATTGCGCTCCACGCCTTGGCCAGACCGGTGATAAGTAAAGTGAAGCCCGCGCCGATGACAAACGACTCAACCAACCGTTTTCCATTACCACATTTTGCGGTCATCGTTCAGATATGCGGCATTCCAACGCACAGTTCTCACGTTTGCGGAGTCGCAAGCTGGCCTCTGCCCCTCAGCGGATGGGCGTAACATACGCCTTTGCTGATCCGCACCCAAACTCCACCACAGCTCGGGCGGCGCACCTAACAATGTGCCCCGAGGCCGGACCCGATTTTACCCCTTAGGCCTGTAATCCATACAGTCTGCGGTGCAATGTCCCGCTGCCTCGTGGTTGTCCGGGTTTAGAAGCAGGCACACCGCTATACAGCAACAGTCCTGACTCTTGCAAACTGTATTACCTACCAATGGTAGCCGGACGTTCGTCATCGCAGCGGTAACACCGGTCTTTAATGCCAGGGGTCGCATTGAGCGCGTCAACAATCGAGGCGACTATTCCAAAGCTAGCCACTGCCATTGCTATCTTCCTGTTTAGGGATTTCCTCGTCTTCATTCTCTACCTTTAGTCTCACTTACTCGTTTTCTTCGTTTGAGATAAAGCAGGAACAGCAATCCGCACCCAGAAATCAGCACGGCTCCAAGAATCACACCGCGGATTATCTTGATTTGCGTCGGATTTAGAACGTGTTCAGCTTTGTACCCGGTAGCAATTATCTGGAGAAACTGTACCTCGTTAGTCGCAGTTACCAGTGTTGCTTTTGGCAAGCTGAACACTTTATCCGGTATCGGAACGTTAACCTCGACAAAGTCAAAAAGCATGTCCTCTAAAATCTCGCCTGCACTGTTCTTTT
Source organism: Verrucomicrobiia bacterium (assembly GCA_025061935.1). Taxonomy (GTDB): domain Bacteria; phylum Verrucomicrobiota; class Verrucomicrobiia; order Limisphaerales; family DTLC01; genus DTLC01. The sequence continues at coordinate 972 of JANWZY010000060.1, read as the reverse complement.
TGATCTCGCCAATAATCACACCGTCGCTTTTCCGGATATAATAGTGGGTTTCAGCCCTTATGTAGTTGGTAGGGTCTCCAAGGAAATCCGGCATTTGAATATGGGGCGGGTAAAGCGCTGCCCTTAATAATTGGAGCAGCTTCGGCGATGCCATACGGGCCACAACAACACAATCGTTAGTGCCAATGACTTCCGCTTTTAATACTCGATATTCGTAAGGCCTATCTATCGACTCCGCAAGCGACGCTTCCAATCGCTGCGCATGATTGGTGAATTCCTGTTTTATCAGAATGCCATACACAAGGCTGAACTTTCCGCTTTCTAGATCATACGTGACGGTCCGCACTTTGCCCCGAGTATAAAGAACAGATTTCGTTTCAACACGCCCGGTAGGTGTCTTGCGCGCGAAAAGCTCGATCGAAGAGTCTGGGTCATTTAATAGCCGCGCCTTGCTTCCGTGGAAGTAAGCCAAATCACGTGTTATTGATTTGGCTTTTGCCAGGACGGTTTCTGGAGAACTGTGTTCCCACCAACGTTCAGCCAAAGGCTGGGCGAGAACATTTAGTGTCGTAAGCCACAAAACTGTCAATGCCCTCCTGCGCAAGTGGCTTGCCCTAAGACCCGCTTGACGGCGCATCGGACGGTGCCGATCAACATCTCGGTATCCCGCCAATTTTTCAAACTCATTACTTTCGTCATGGGTGGCCTTGTGCATGGCCAATCAATTAATTGCCGATCTACAGGTTTCAGTTTCTACCCGAGTCGTTTCAGTGCTCACCCACCGCAGTTGCTTTTTGCGAACGTACCCACGCTTTTGCACCATAGCCAACCCTTTGAAACCAGTAAGGTCGCTCCAAATTTTCCCTCTTCCAATTTTCTGCGCCATTTTAAGACCGCAAAAAAGTCAACAACCTTTTTGAGATTTTCCGCAAGTCCCTGACTACCAGCTCATTACATAGCACATTCGACTCA
>JANWZY010000005.1 GCA_025061935.1 Verrucomicrobiia bacterium | reverse complement strand
GTTGGAGGTGGTATCGCGGGCATTCACGCCGCGCTCACCTTGGCTAACGCGGGCAAACAAGTTTACCTAGTCGAGCGCGAACCGACCATTGGCGGGCACATGGCAAAGTTCGACAAAACGTTCCCCACACTCGATTGCGCCATGTGCGTGCTCTCGCCGAAAATGGCCGCGGTGGGCGCGCACCCGAACATCACGCTCTGGACCTATTCCGAGGTCATCAAGGTTGACGGTTACGTCGGGAACTTTCAGGTCACGGTCAAGCGCAAGCCGCGCTATATCGTCGAAGACCTCTGCACCGGCTGCCAGGAATGCGTCGCCGCGTGCGTGTACAAGGAGCCGAAATTCCCGGACGCATTCAACCTCGGGCTGGGCAAGCGCAAGCCCGTGTTTTTGCCGTTCCCGCAAGCGGTTCCGCCTATCGTGATGATTGATCCGGAGGTGTGCCTTAATTTCAAACGCGGCAAGAACCCGGACGGCACTTACACCGTCTCGGACAAATGCAAAAAGCTGTGCGTCGAAGCATGCGGCGACCGCAAAGCGATTGATTTCAAGCAGAAGGAAGAAATCAAGACCATCACCGTTGGCACAATCATCATGGCCACAGGGTTCAAGATTTTCGATGCGCGTCGAACACCGTTCTTGGGCTATGGCATCTACCCGAACGTGTACAACGCGCTCGAAGTCGAGCGCCTGATCAATGCGTCCGGGCCGACCGGAGGTGAGCTGGTCCTGCGCAACGGGCAACACCCGAAGAGAGTCGCGATTGTACATTGCGTCGGCTCGCGCGACGAAAACACGAACCGGTGGTGTTCACGCGTCTGTTGCTTGTATTCGCTGAAGCTGGCGCTGCTCATCAAAGAGCACACCGATGCCGAGGTTTACAACTTCTACATAGACATGCGCACGCCGGGCAAAATGATGGAGGAATTTTACAATCGCGTCGCCGAAGAAGGCGTGCATTTCATTCGCGGCAAGGTGGCGGACGTGTATCCCGACCCGACCGACGGCGCCAACGGGCGACTCATCGTCCAGGCCGAAGACACGCTCACAAACAAGATCCTCAAAATCCCTGTTGACATGGTCATATTGGCCGTCGGACTCGAGCCGCACGAAGACGCCGAAGAACTGCGCCGCATGTTCAACCTGAGCTGCAGCGCTGAGGGGTGGTTCCTCGAGCGGCATATCAAGCTCGCCCCGGTAAGCACGTTCACAGACGGCATTTTCCTGGCCGGCTGTTGCCAGGGGCCGAAAGACATACCGGACACGGTGGCTCAAGCTGGCGCGGCCGCGGCCGAAGCCATGGCCCTGATTGACAAAGGCCATGTAGAACAGGAGCCGAACACTGCGTACGTGCTTGACGATTGCTCAGGCTGCAAATCGTGCATACCGCTGTGCCCGTACTCGGCCATTTCGTTCGACGAAACCAAGAAAAAGGCGGTCATCAACGAGGCATTGTGCAAAGGCTGCGGCACATGCGTGGCTTCGTGCCCGAGCGGTTCAATTGTGCAGAACCTGTTCGAGGACGAAGAGATTTTCAGCGAGATTGAGGGCGTGCTTGCGCCCACACCAGCATGATCGGTCTGATATGTCCCATACGACCCATACAGCCATGACAGACGCAACCAAATCTCCCACTGCCAACTGGACGCCGCGCATTGTGGCGTTCTTCTGCAACTGGTGCACATACACCGCAGCAGACCTGGCGGGTGTATCCCGCATGAAATATGCGCCGAACATACGCGTGATCCGAGTAATGTGCTCAGGGCGCGTTGACCCGCAATTCGTCCTGGACGCATTTGCCAAAGGCGCCGATGGCGTACTCATCGGCGGGTGCCACCCGGGCGACTGCCATTACTCGGAAGGCAATTATAAATGCCTGCGCCGCTATCAACTGCTAAAGCGCATGTTGGCAGACCTGGGCGTCGAACCCGACCGGCTCAGACTCGAATGGATTTCTGCGGCCGAGGGCGAAAAGGTCCAGCGCGTCGTCAACGAAATGGTCGAACAGATCAACAAACTCGGCCCACTAGGGCTACACAAAAAATTCATCGAGTGGGACAAAGAAATCACATCCTTCGAGCACACCGGACATGCCGCATCAGTGGCGCAAACACCGACAATTTGAATCAACGGAACCGCTGACATATGAAACCTAAAATTGCAATTTACTGGTGCGCATCTTGCGGCGGGTGCGAAGAAGCCGTGGTTGACCTGGCCGAGGACATCCTCGGCGTGGTCGAAGCCGTTGACATAGTGCTCTGGCCCTGCGCAATGGACTTCAAACGCGCCGATGTCGAAGCCATGCCTGACGGCTCGATCCTGGCCACGCTGCTCAACGGCGCAATCCGCTCGACCGAACAGGAGGAAATGGCGCACCTGCTCCGGCGCAAAAGCCAGTTTATGATCGCCTACGGCGCTTGCGCGCACTTGGGGGGCGTACCCGGACTGGCAAACCAGTTCAGCCTCGAACACATGCTCAAGTTTTACTTCGAAGACGGGCCATCGAACGTGAATCCGGAGAAAACACGCCCGCAGCCAGTCTCAACCGTGAACGGCCACGAACTAACCATTCCAAAGTTGCATAACGTGGTCCGCGCACTTGATCAGGTCGTTGACGTTGACTACTACATACCCGGCTGCCCCCCAACGCCAAAGGTCACCAAGGCCGCAGTAAGCGCACTGCTCGAACGGCGGTTGCCGCCCAAAGGCAGTGTGCTCGCCCCAGACATTGCGTTGTGCGACCAGTGCCCGCGCAAGGCAACCAAACCGACCAATCTTGCCTTCACCGAGTTCAAGCGGCCGCACCTGACGCAGCTCGACCCGCAGACATGTTTCCTGGCGCAGGGCGTGGTTTGCATGGGACCGGCCACGCGCAGCGGGTGCGAAGCGCTTTGTATCGGCGGTAACATGCCGTGCACGGGCTGCTTTGGCCCGACATCGCGCGTGCGCGATCAGGGCGCGAAGATTCTTTCAAGTCTCGCGTCGAATGTGGCTCCGAAAGACGCGGCTGAAATTGACAAGGTGCTGGCCGGCATACCGGACCCGGTCGGCACGTTCTATCGGTACAGCCTTGCCAAAAGCATGCTCCGGCGCAAAGTCAGTCTCCCAGTTGATCAGGTTCTGAAGTAGCAATTTGCCTATGGATACAGCAGCTCAACAAGTTTGGAACCAGGCACAGCAACAGGCCAGCGCAGCCTACATGCAGGCGCGCCGACGCGTCACGATCGATCCGATCACAAGGCTCGAAGGGCACGGTAAAATTGACATCTTCCTCAACGACCAGGGTGACGTGGACCGCGCGTATCTCCAAATCCCCGAGATGCGCGGATTCGAGGTGTTCAGTATCGGTCGCCCGGCCGAAGACATGCCCCAAATCACAAGCCGCATCTGCGGCGTATGCCCGACCGCGCATCACATGGCGGCAGTCAAAGCGCTGGACGACCTTTACAAGGTCGAACCGCCAAGCCCGGCCAAGAAAATCCGCGAGCTGGTCTATAACGCGTTCATGTTCGAAGACCACGCCCTGCACGTTTACATACTCGGCGGGCCGGACTTTATTGTCGGCCCGGACGCGCCCAAGGAACTGCGGAATGTGATCGGCGTGATCCAAAAGGTCGGGGTGGACACAGGCAAAAAAGTCATCGCGATCCGCCGGCGCGTGCGCGACCTCATCTCGTATTTCGGCGGAAAGGTGATCCATCCCGTGCTGGGTTTGCCCGGCGGGGTATCAAAAGGCCTCGAGCCGGCGAAGCTGCCCGAGTTCAAGCAGCTCGCCCAGGACGCAGTCGAGTTCGCCCTGTTCACTCGACAAGTATTCAAAGACATCGTCCTGAACAACCCCGAGTACATGAAGCTCATCACCTCGGACGCATACACACACAAGACCTACTACATGGGCCTTGTGGACGGTCAGAACCGGGTCAATTTCTACGACGGCCAACTGCGCATCGTTGACCCGAACGGTAAGGAATACGCAAAGTTCCCGGTTCAGAAATATCGCGACTACATAGCCGAGCACGTCGAGCCGTGGAGCTACATCAAGTTCTGTTACCTTAAACCCCTCGGCTGGCAAGGGTTCAAAGAAGGCCCGGAAACCAGCGTTTATGCAGTTGCGCCTCTTGCCCGGCTCAACGCTGCGGACAGCATGGCCACCCCACGCGCGCAGGAGGCTTACGAGGAATTCTTCAAGACCCTCGGCGGCAAGCCGGTCCATCACACACTCGCCACGCACTGGGCGCGCGTAATCGAGATCATTCAGGCCGCAGAGCGGATGGCCGAGCTCCTCAACGACCCTGAGATAACAAGCACGGACATCCGGCGCATCCCGACCGAAAAGCCAAGCGTCGGCATCGGTGTGGTCGAGGCGCCGCGCGGCACACTGATACACCATTACGAGACCGACGAAAACGGCATAATCAAAATGGCGAACTTGATTGTGGCCACGCAGAACAATGCCGCCCGTATCGGAATGAGTGTTGACAAAGCCGCACGAGGGTTGATCAAAGGCGGTAAGGTCAACGACGGCCTGCTGAACATGGTCGAGATGGCATTCCGTGCATACGACCCATGCTTCGGCTGCGCAACCCATACCTTGCCCGGCCACACCCCGCTGATCGTGAGCATATACGACAGCAACAGACAGCTAGTTCAGCAATTCAAGCAGGGGTGATTCCTAAACACCTGAATCCTTGGCGATTTTAGGTGCGCCAACAGCGCGCACACATTTTGCCCGAGCGCGGCGGAGATTCGTGCTTCGTCACGTCCGCGCCTTGGCGCTCACTCGATGGATTGCCCAGTCTCGGCAGCAATGCCATACACATTTAGACGCCGGCATCCCGTTTGTGTTTGCACTCCAGCCTTCAGGCTGAATGGTTGGTGCTAGGGCCGCGTTCAGCCTTGGAGCATTACCGCTAAGACTTGCTATAGTGAGTAGCTTAGGCTCATTATCGACGGGCTTCAGCCCGGTGAAATGGACGGTACCGACCTACAACACCGTTTCAACGGGTTTGCGCATTCAGGCCAAGCAGCCGGAACAGCTCGCGGCTGCCTGTCGCATTTCACACACCGCTCGAGCCGGGTGCTAATGCAGTGGTGCGGAAGACGCACGCCAGTTGCACAAGGCCCAATCGAGAGCAAAATACCCGTACCCGGCTCGAACTGGCCCAGCGTTGTTGCAACCCAGCTACGCGAAGAGAGAGAACCGGCTTGGTGTGTACAGTCGGTCGGGACCGGAATTTTGCTGCCCACGGTTTGACAACCGCCGCACTGCTGTAGCCGCGCTTGTCAAAGCGCGGCCGGCATGGGAAACCGGCCCGCAGTTCCACGTTTTAACAAACGTGGCTACTTTTACAACCGTGGCTACCACCAGTTCACAACCGTAGCTGGCGCCGGCGCAACTTAGCTGCGCCTGACAAAAACGCTGCTGCGACGGTGCTTTTGCAGTCTGACGTCTCCAGTTGCGGCTGGCGTGCGGTTTTGCGTTCTTCATCTACCGTCCAAACAGTGGGCTATGGTCTGCTGCCGTAGCTGGCTTTGACCGGTTTAGCCTACCGGCACCGAGCACGCGGCAGAGCTTTAGTCCTCGAAAAGTGCCGAGCGGTTGGCGCGTCTGGCTGGGGGCGTGCACCCCCGCAATTCAAAATTTTTGTCCCAGGTGGGACAAAAATTCTGGAGTGGGTCTGCGCGCGTGCCGGCTCGGTCAGGCGCATGCCACGTAGCTGCGCTTGTTAAAACGCAGCCGGTGGCGTGTTCAAGTCAAGGCGTGTTCTGCCGCTAATGCGCGCAAATGCGGATGTGGCCCGTGTGCATAACGCCTTTGGAATCGTGATTTAACTTCGAAGACAAAGTTTTCGAGCACCTCGATATCCATCGGATCACCGACAAGAGAGATTGTCAAGTTGGGCAATCCCTCCTCTTCAGTGATATGGAAAAATTGGGCTTCCGCAATTTTGTTTGGCATGCACTCGAGTGGGCCTACCGAAACCGCTGCGTCAATTGAACCTGCGTGCCACGAATGCAACGCTGTGCCCAGGGTCAGGATAGCCTCGCCGTGCAGTGCTTGACGCAGGTACTGCTCAGCGGCGCGTATGGACTCGCTAATGGGTGCATGTGGCGGCCATCCGAGCGCGCGCGCCATTATCCTGTAAGTCCGGGCTCGGATAAGTCTTTGGATAAAACTCGAGACACGAGTTGGTAATCGCTGGTGGCCGCGCCGGCGGTTTAGGTAGTCCACGTATTCGAGCCACTCGGTACCTGGCGCGAGCCGGGTTTTGCATCCACGCGCTTCGAGCTTCTCGATAATAAAATCGTTGGCGAACGGGACCAGGCGCACGTAAATCTCACCAACAATAAGCACAGTAGGTCTCGGTTTTTCTGTTTTAATGGCCGCGAACTCACGCGCAGCCTGTTCAAGCAGCGCCGGGATCCCAAAAATGTCGCCGGTCACGGTTTCGTGTAATACAGCGGCCCCGGACAAATCGTTCTTGGCGGCGCGCTTGCACAATTCAAGCAGTTGGGTGATGTACTTCCTGTAAATTAGGTCGGCTGCGCCTGGGCGTGCCTCGCACGGGCGCGTGTCAAGCAACGCCGCGTGCAAAAGGTCGGCTGCCATGAATCCGGCGAAAACAAGCATGGCGAATCCCGGGGGCGTATCATCGAAGTATCCCGAGTCACGCGGCGACCAGATCGCCACGCGTTCGTTCAAACCGAGTCGCTCGAGCGTGATGCGATTGAGGACGTTGTATACACCGAATCTACACGGGCCGTTGGCGCGCGGCATGACAAGGACAAACTGTGAGCGTGCACTCCGCTCTGAATCCAAACGCCTGAGCAACGTGCCGAGCGTCATGCACATCGGCACACATTCTTTGCCCGAGGTGTAGCGCCTGCCAATACGCAGGCACTCGGTGTCCGGCATTGGCAACGTTTCCGCTTGGTAGCCGAGACCGGAAAGGCATGCGGTAACCACATCCGAGCCAGGCCCGAGCATCGGCACAAGGAACCGTTGCTCACGCCTGGCATGTGAAAGTCTGAACTCTCCCACTGACACACACCGTAAATCATTGGGACGGTTCGCCAGGGTGTTGGAGTGCATGTCTTGCTGCGCGCAATACAGAAATGCTTCGATACGGGTTTTCGTGCCCGCGTCGCCCGAGTGGCCGTCGGTCTCAATGACGGCGAATGGTTTGCCTTCCATTATGTAGTTGTAAAAATGCAGGGTGAAGCTGTCCGGTCCGCAGCTGTAATTGCTGCAAAATATGCTGTAAACCCCCTGTGTACGCCGGATCTGGTGCGCGGCGCGCAGGATGCGTTGGCTATGACCCCAGTAGATGTCACCAAAAACCGGTACATCGGGCTGAATCGGGTAGCAGTCAACAGGGATGGGTATTGCGCCTTGCTCACGGAGCAGAGCTGGTACGTTCGAATTTAGCACATGGTTATAAATCGTGTAGGGCCGGCCGAGCACGACCACGGGCAAAATGCCGTGCTTCGCGCAGAATTCGAGCGCGCGCATGCCTAGCTCGATACAGGCACGGTCGAACTCGAGCTGCGCACTTTTGGCTGCAGCGAACGCCGCGCGGCACGCGCGCAGAGGCGCGCCTAGCTCAAACGCAATGTTTTGACACGCGCGAATAAACTCTGGGGAGTCGAGATTCCCCGGCCCGATGTCAATCACTGGCGAGACAACCCTCGCACCTAGCTTGCTTTTCAGATCCCAGCGCAAAATGTCTGGGTTGGCCTGGGCGATCGGGCATATCGTGGCTGTGGGTTCATTGGCCGTGCGCGGTGTCGCGCGGATCATGGGCAGGAAAATAAAGTCCGCGCTGGTCTCTGCCATGCTGGCGGTCAGCCCATGAAAAAGCTGCATGGGCGCGCAGTACGGAACATTTGCCTGCTGGATACCTCGCTTTAGCGTGGCTTGGTCGCCGCGCTCTGGCACAACCAGCTCAAATCCTAACTCCGTGAAAAACGTGGCAAAGAATGGGAACAGACTTTTAAGCGCGAACTCGTCCGAAATGGCGATCGAACGGCGTTGTCCCGTACGAGACCGTTTCGAGTCCAATTGCGCCAAAAGTTTGGCCACGAGCTCTTCGCGCTCGCGGAACGGATCAGGTGCGCGGGCCGGGAGTTTTTTCTTGTGCGTGCCTCGGTCATAGAGCTGGCAACTGCCGCCCCAGATAAAACGCTGGCGTTGGCCTGCCAGCTCGGTATGAATGCACTCGATCTTGCACTTGTTGCCCGCGCCGCCGCACCCCGCGTTGGATTTGCACACGAAGCTTTCCTTATGCTCGACCCGTGTTCGGAGGAACAAGTGCGGATCGAACCCTCCGTGGCGCATCCATTCAAGTTCACGCAAAGCAATCAGGGCGATGCCAAGCGCACCCACGGTGCCCGGACTAGGTGGCACGATCACCTCTGAGCCTGTCTGGCGTGCGACCGCAGCAGCCAATGCGTCCGAGCTGAACGGCATGCCTTGACAAAAAATCACCCTGCCCACCTGCCTCGGCCCTTTAACCCGGTGCAGGTAATTCTGCACTACTGAGTCGAAAAGCCCGGCAATGATTTCCTCTTGCGGTACACCCGCAGCGACGGCCTGGTCTATTACCTCGGCCATAAACACGGAACAGTGTTGGCCAAGCGACACGCCGCGGCACGCTTGTAAAGCGAGCTGGCTTAGCTCTGCAGGATGAAGAACACCGGCGAACCGTTTGCCCTGCTCTTCAATGAACGAGCCGGTCCCCGCGCTGCACGCCTCGTTCATTGCACAATCAATTACGCGCCCGTTCGCGAGCCTGATGTACTTGGCGTCCTGCCCACCTATTTCGAAGATGGTATCCACGCGTGGGTCGTAGTACAGCGCGCCCTCGGCATGCGCCACAATTTCATTGAGAATGAAAACTGCGTCTTTGCCGTAGCACGTGATCAGCAGCGAGCCTACGATCTCGCGGCCGCTGCCGGTCACGCCGAACCCGACAATTCGATGCATCGGTCGCTGGTGTGTAGTTGCGGGTGTGCGCGCGGCAGCGTACTCGCGCATGCTTGACTCGTGTGCGCACGGATTATTTGGCGAGAGTGTGCACTCGCCCACGAATTTTTGCAGTAGCGCTTGTGCGGCCCCGACCGGGTCCCCGGCTGTGGGCCGGTAGCTTTCCCAAACCGGTTGTTTGGAGTCCGCATCGAGCACGACTAGCTTTGATCCAGTCGAGCCAATGTCGAACCCGAGGACTAATCTTAGCGGGTTGCTGTCCAATAGCTGTTTAGGTGGCGCTGGCAGGCGCTTTACATGGTTGAGCGAATCCCTCAAAGGGGGCACGTGCATGAACTCAATATCCGTGCGCGGTGCAACGAGTGAATCCAATGCTGGAGGTTCACCCCCGAGTTCTGCAGCGAGCACGGCTGCGCCAAGCGCATCAAAAAACAGGGCTTGCTCGTTGGGTAAAATGACCAGTGTCATACCCGCTTCGGCAAGCAAGCGTTTTAGTGTGAGCTGGACGCGGCGCGCTTGGCTTACCCCGCCGATGAGGTAAACAGTCGGCGGGCTGACACCAGGTTTGATCAAACTCATGACGTTTTCACAAACTGCATCAAACAAGCCAGCCAGGATCCGCGCGCGGTTCTCGCCTTTATTCGCAAGGTGCGTCATGTCGGTTTTAAGAATTACGGGGCACCGTCCGGACAACGGCGCGGGATCTTCAACCTCGGCACAAAGCTCGCTTGCTTCGGCAAGGTCGAGGCCGAACCGCTCGACTAGTTGTCTCAAAAAATTTCCTGTGCCTTGCGAACAGCGACTGTTTTCGCGAAATACCTCAACCCCATTCGCACGAAGCTCAAGCACAGAAAACCCGCGGCTGCCAATTGACACAATTGTTGCTGGCGTGTCCCCGAAGAGAAATCGGAATGCACGGATCCTGGCTTGCTTGACCGGCACACGGTTAAGAGTCAACAGGCGGCTCAGTCGGCCTGTTGCACGCGCGGCCTCGATCCGTTCCCAGCCCCAGTGGCGGAGCGCCTCGATCAGGCGTTGACCCGGGTTTTTGCCATGCTCGATTAATTGCTCGCGGACGCATTGCAGATACCCGTTTGCCGCGTGGCATTCGACCAGCTTGATCGTCTCGGCGCCCAGATCAATTCCTATGACCCGCCGGCGCACTTTCCCATCATGATTCAATTGATGGGCTTGGCCGCACGGCTCGCGCGCGATTACATTTGTTTCGTAATGCAGGGCCGGCATCCTCGGAGAAATGATTTTAGGCGCACATGTTACTCGCTGCTAGCTTGAATTTTTTCCGAGGCCCGCGCGCTTTGCGAGCCTCGATTGGATTGCTTTAAAATGACGAAGCCGATTGTCCACACCGCAGCGGCCGCACATGCCCATCCGAACAGGTCTCCGTGCTTGCGGTAAAATGTGATGACTGAGTGCCCAGTACGCTTGGTCAAAGGCAACGCGACTTGCATTATTCCGCTGCCGTAAATCGTCCCGGTTGAATCACGGAAAACTTGTCTGATTCGGCCACACCGATCAATCCAGCAGGTAAGCCCGTTATTTGAACATCGTACCAGTGGCACACCTGTTTCGACGGCTCGGAATAGTGCAGTGATGGCGTGCTGCCATTGCGCAGCGCTTTCACCGAACCAGCCGTTGTTGGTCAAGTTCAGCACAAAATCTGTATCCGGGCCGACGGACTGGCGAGTCAACCCGGGGAAGATATCCTCGAAACAAATGAGTACTGAAAATTTGACCTGCAAATCATCCAGCGTGAACTCGGTCGGCTTATCACCTGGCGTAAAACCGCCCTGCACAGGCGTGAAGTGTCTTAGGAACGGTAGCCATTCGCTCAACGGGACGTACTCGCCAAACATGACCAGGTGCCGTTTCCTGTACGTGCCGATAAAGGCGCCCGCGCGGTCAAGCAGCACTGCACTGTTATAATAGTTGTACTCAGGTTCACCCTGCGCGTCAGCCCGCGGTTCGGCTTCGTCCGCGCCGAACACCATCCAAACCCGGTGCGTGCCCACAAGATTTGTAATGGTCGCATAACTGCCAGCGTCGAAGCTTGGCAGCGCGGCCTCTGGCCAAACCAGCATGTCCGGTTTGCCAGCCAGGGCGTGCTGCGACAACTCAATGAGCTTTGAGAACCTGGTCGCATTTTCGCGCGGATCCCAAATCATCGTTTGCGGGATGCTCGGCTGAACAAGTGCAAGTTTAATATGGCGGCTGCTTTCCAATTTATCGTCCAACCGCGCCGCGCCCCAGACTGAAACTGCGGCAATTGCAATCAGCGGCAGCCCCAAGTGTAGTAGCCAATTTGGCCTACGCCAGGCGCGTCGTAGCGCGACGGCCACACCGACCAATGCCCCCAGCGATGCCCACACCATCAAAAACGAAATGCCATAAACGCCAGTTATTGAAGCGATTTGGATCAGCTCGGTTAGTTTGTATTGCGATGTGCCTAATGGGAGCCACGGGAACCCGGTAAGCAGCCGCGCGCGCGCCATTTCGAGTGCTACCCACGCGGCCGCGCAGGCAATAGCCCACGCGATTTGTCTATGCCACGGCGCCTCCGCCAGGCCATGCAACACTCCCATTTTCCTTACACCGCTGTGGCAACCCGTTTCAGTGCCGGTCGGCACTAGACGCCAAACGAACCATGTCCACGCGCCGGTGTACAATGCGAGGTACGCGCTGAGCGCTAACCACCCCAAGACCGGGTACCACGCCACCGGAATTAACAACAGCCAGTAAAGCGTGCAGAGCCATTGGGCGAACCCGGCAGCGTATCCGCACACAAACACGTGCTTCCCGAGGTTACCCCCCGACACGCAAAAAAGCAGTGCAGGTACGACCCAACCCAACTGCGCCATTCCCAAAGGTGGAAATGCTGCTGCAGATATCGTTCCTGCAGCGAACGCCAATACCAGGCGCGGCCAAAACCGATTGGGCGGGTAGGACTGGGTCATAGGAGGCGCTTCACAATACTCAGGACCCCTTCCTTGATCGGAGAGCGGTGTGGCGAGCTGCCGCGTTGACTCAGTACACGTTCACGATTCCTCAAGTACCAGTCGTAGCTTTGGACGAACATTTCTTCATTCGAGTACCTTGGCTGCCAACCCAGTTCTGTTCTGGCTTTGGTGATATCGAAGTAAAGCGAGCGCCCGTACATGAGCGCGTGGTATGGCGCCAGCGGCGCGAGTCCGAGCGCACCAGTCAAACGCATGAAAATGATTGCGGGCAACATCGGCACGCTTTTCACCTGCGAGCCAGTGCCAGCGTAATGACACAAATGTTCCAAAAGCTCGCGCATCGTACCGAACCTGTCAGTCCCGCAATTATAGACTGCCGGGCCTGGCCGGCAGGCAGCAAGAATGCACGCTGCGGCTAGATCGTCGGCGTGTACGAACTGGTAGCGGTTTTCGCCGCGGCCGAGTACAGGCACATTGTATCCTTGCCTGATCCACTCGAAGAGAATCTGGAATATGCCGAGCCGCCCATGGCCCATAATGGTCCGCGGCCGAATTATGGTTATATCGAGTCCTGAGGATACGAACTCTTGACACACCTGTTCCGCTGCCAGTTTCGCGCGCCCGTATGGCTCGCCTGGACGCGGCTCAGTCCGCTCTGTTACTGGATTCGTCTTGGGCGCGCCGAACACGGCACTTGATGACACGTGCACAACTTTTTGGACGCGCGCGCGTCTAGCGGCTTCGAGCAAATTCTGCGTGCCGTCCACGTTTACAGACCAAAAAAGATTCTTGTCTTTGGCCAGTGGGACTTGGGCGACGCAATGGAATACCACGGTGCAACCATTCACAGCACGCGCAACTGCTTCCGGGTTGCGCACATCCCCGTGCACGAACTCGACATCGGGGGGCCTGTCATCCGCGTCGTTCAGGTCGAATACGCGCACACGCCAACCGCGCTCGCATAACCGGTCGCGCAGGACTGAGCCGAAGTACCCTGACCCGCCTGTGATTAACGCAAAAGGTCTATCCATGTTGTGGCTTGATCCGCGTCAGAGTTTAATGCCCCGGTTAATGCACCATTGCAGAGAGCGGCGCATACCCTCTTCGAGCTCGATTTTGGGTTTGTAACCTAGCTCACGCGCGGCTTTCGCAATCGAGCAGGCAATTGTCTTGTTCATTTCTGACAAGACGTGAATCTTTTGATTGTACAGTCCGAGCGTTTGGATGCATGCATCGGCAACGTAAGCGAGGGTACTTACGAAGCCGGGCAACCGTACTCGTTTGTGCGCGCATTTTATGCCGAACTCGGTCTCGAGTATTCGTTCGACGGTGTCAATTATCTCGTTCATCGTGTACGGCCTGGAGTCCGCGATCCAATATGTTTGGCCGGCGGCCGCTTCCGACGCCGCTGCTAAAAGCAGTCCTTGGCAAAGGTTGTCTATGTACACCATCGAGCGCAGGTTGTCGCCTGTGCCTACCACAGGCACTTTCCCGGTCCGGATCAATTTGAAAAACAATGTTTGGCGTGCCGGTTGATTCGGTCCGTAGAACCACGGCGCCCGGATTATAACTGTTTCGAGCCGGGCCGAGTAGCGCTTGACCAGCTGCTCCATCTGCATTTTTGACCGGCCGTAGTTCATGTATGGACGATATGGCGACTCTTCGTCGAAGAGGTGGTCTGGGTGCGGGTTGCAACCGCATGGAGAGTTGGAGGATACCACTACGACTCTGCGTACACCTGCGCGCGCAGCGGCTTCGAGCAAGTTGGCCGTACCGTCTCGGTTAACCTGGTAAAACTCGTGGACGAACCGCGGATGAATTACACCCGCCGTATGGAAAAGCACTGCACCTTTCGCATTCCAGCAGAATCTTTCACAATCTGCTTGGAAGCGAAGGTCGCCCGTTAACACACCCACAGCGTCCGATAGCTTGATCAAGCTGGTAAAGTCCTGGCCTGGCAAGACCAAGCACCGGACCTTCAGCCCTACTGGCGGCCGGTCCCATTCGGGCAGGTGTGGCATTCCGTGCGCAAGCACTTCCACCAGCCGCGACCCCAGCCACCCGAGCGCGCCAGTCACAAGCACAAGGTTCGTTCCAAAATCCAGCATTGGGAACATTAAAGCTTGCCGAGAAACTTGAGCGTGTTCCGGCGCGCCAAAGCCATGATGGTGCCTTGCGGGTTGACCCCCGGCGCCGAGCACAGCAGGCTCGCGTCGTTAATAAACAAATTTTTAAACCCATGTACGCGCCCGAACGAGTTTGCGCCGCAAAGCGCTCTGTTCTCCCCCATCGGACACGACGAGAAAAGGTGTATGGTCATCAGACTAACCAACCTGGCCGGTAACATGTCCGGGAGCGAGCGCAAGTCAGCAACGCTTTTTACTGGAGCGAGCCCGGCCAAGCTCGGGTACACTGCAACCGCACCAGCCGCAAGCAACAGTTCGCACAGCCGCCGCAACGCCTCGGCCAACGTCGCGTAGTCGCGTTGGGTCAACTCGTACCTGACCAATGGGTCGCGGAACCCCGGCACAGGCCGCACCGTCCCTCGGCCCTCTGGGACTATCATCGCGTAATAATTCGCCATCTGTTGCCAAGTCTTATGGACGCGCGCAACCTGCTCCGGATAATCCAGGAGCCCCAACGCGATGTATGCAGGCGTGCTAATCGAGCAACCAAAACTGAATCTGGGCGCGAACTCTTTCACCTGGTGGACGGGCACACCCATATCGCGCGCGTTAACTGGCTCAGGGAATTCTGCTACAACCTTAATTGTGGGGTGGAGGCAAAGCGTGTTCCCGATATTCTGTTTAATTCCGCTGCGCCGTAACAGGGCCGGGGTCTGAATTGCGCCGCAGCAGACGAACACGGTTTCTGCCTCGATGCGTAGGTGCCGTCGTGCGGCGTGCTTGCACAAAATCAGCCATTTGTTGCCTTCGAGCCTGAGCCGGACTGCCCGCGTGCGGGGTAAAAGTGCGCCGCCGGCGGCGAAAAACCGCGGCAGGTAAGTTTTGGTCATTGACTGGCGTGTCCCATGCCACGGCGCGCTCGGCGTCGGCTCGGGCTTGAACCAGCGTGGCACTTCGATCGCGCGCCAGCCCAATCGCACTGCGCCTGCTTCGAGCTTCAGCGAAGCTGGCGGCGCCGGGCCAACCAATCCCGACACAGATAACTCCTTCTCGCAAGCCTCGAACTGTGGAGTTAGCTCGTGCTCCATCAGGCCCTCCACTTGGAACTCACGACGCCACTGATCGAGCACATCCGCCGGGGTGCGATGGTACAGCCCGCTGTTTATTTCGCTCCCACCGCCAGCGCAACACGCCTCGACATACGCGATTTTTGTTTTGCCTAATGCAACGGTCAACCCGCCGTTGCGATACTTCTGCTCCATCTCGAGTTGTGAGAACGGCGGACACGATTCAAGTGGCAGATATGGGCCTTCTTCCAGTAGCAGTACGTTACGGCCATGCTCGGCAAGCAACGTTGCGGTGATTGCCCCAGCCGGGCCAGACCCAATCACTACGATTTCGCTACGGATCGTATCTGGTGGTGTCTCGATCACGTTTTGAATGTGCGTTTGGGCCCCGTAGGTGCGCGCTTGGCCGTGAGCAGTGGTGCCGCGCTCGAACAGTGCTATCGCGGCGAGGCTTTCATAGAATCTAATCAGGTCGCGCATCGGGCCGAGCCGAGCGGACTTCCAGCGCGCAATCAGCCTTTGCCGTTCAGCCGGCGGTAAGCGGTGAAACATTTGCCGCGCCGACGGGAGCGCTGCGATATCGAACGCGAGCGTCACGATTTGGAGCGGGAAACGCAAGTAATCGGCCATGCGCTCGTGTTCGCGCAGAATAAACCGCGCCACGTCATTGTACGGTGGTCCCAGTTCTTCTGGCCCCTGCGCAGGCACTAATTGGCGTGCTGCCGAATAGGCGATGGCAGACACTGTGTCGTGGAACCAAAACCAGCCAGGACGTGTCATTGCATTGAGGTCAGCCTGTCGCAGCTAACATGACAAGTAAAATCAGGAGTCCGATTACGTAGCTCTGCCAATCTTTGAGCGTGAACACCACCGGGTCGTCGTGCATCTGTCCACGGTGCGCGATGAGCCAGACACGGCTGAGCCAGTAGAGCAACAGTGGGCAACCCAACAAGAGAAACATCGGGTGCTTGTAGAGCGTGAGCACTTCGCGGCTGGTGACGTATAGGGCCAGGACGAGCACAGCTAGGACACCACAGCTTAATCCGAGCATTCCCACAAGCTCGATGTCGCCGGCTAAATATCCCCGGCGTGCCAGGTCTATCCGGTTCGCTGAGCGCGCCAGCCGCAGTTCATGGAACCGTTTGACCAACGCCAGGCTGAGGAAAATGAACATGCAAAACATTAGGAGCCAGTTCGAGTACGCGATACCTGTGGCTTCGTGCCCGGCGATCAGTCTAAGTGTGTACAAAGCTGCCAGTACGAATGCATCCAGGAGCGCGACCTTTTTGAGCGCAGCCGAGTAAGAGAAGCTAAGGATCAAATACGCAGCAAGTGCGCAAACGACACCGAGTCCAAGCGTTGCGCCCAACACCAGCCCGCAAATCGCGGTCAGGGGAATCAATGCAAGTCCGAACTGCAGGGGCAGTTCGCCCGCTGCAAATGGCCGGCGAGTCTTCGCCCGGTGTTCCCTATCGGCGTCGAGGTCGAGCAGGTCGTTCAGGATATAGCTTGAAACCGCGCAGAGGCAAAATGCAGCGAACGTAATCGCAGCCTGCCCGACCAATGGCCATTCGAAAATTTTGTGTGAGGCAATCAGTGGAGCGAAAACAATGAGATTCTTCACCCATTGGTGGGGCCTGATGGCCCGGAAAAGCGCGCTCAGTCTGGAGTCCTGCGTCAGGAATGTATGCGCCAGCTCAGCCACGTGCCTGACACGATCTGCGAATGCGGTCGAGCGCGCGACTACGATCGCATGCCGCGCCTTTTGCCAAACGGCCAGGTCCGGCTTCGCATTCCCGGCGTAGTCGAACCCGCGCAACCCGAACTTGCCCACGAGCGCGTCCGCCTTGGCAGCGCCGCGTAGGTTCGCGCGCCCGTCGCTGCCCATCACCTCGTCGAAAATGCCGAGGTAGTCGGCCACGGCGCGGACAAGTTCCGCGTCCGACGCACTGGCAAGCACGAGCTTGCGCCCGCGCATTTTCTCGGCGCGCAGGAACTCCAAAAACGGCCCATTGTATGGGAGTCGCGCCGGGTCAAGACGCACGCGCGACGCAATTTGGCGTTTTAAGTAGGCACGCCCGCGTGCCCACCACACCGGCAGTGCAAAAACCCAAATTGGGTTTTTGGTGAGCAGCCGCACGGCAGACTCCCACAGCAGGTCCGTCTTGATCAATGTGCCGTCCAAGTCTGTACAAATCGGCACCGCCAACTCGGTCGTGGTTGTACCCTGCTCACCCATTCCGTGCCTGAGATTCGCCGCTGAAACGTACCCGTGCCCGGCGCAGTTGACAATTACTTTGCTATTTATCGCGCGGTGGTCAATCAGCGCTGCCCAGGTTTGACCCGCGCTGGCCAATTGTGGACAATCCGGGCTAGGAACAATGGCCAGCGCGCACACCGGCACTGTTCGCAGCCGAGTCTCGTGGCTCGGCATTGCCGCAGTTTTCGCTTGGAAAGTAGTGCTCTTGGCTCTAACTGCCCAACCCGTACCTGCTAATGACGCATTTTTCTATGATGGGGCGGTGGTGAATTATCTCTTGCATGGCAGGTATGTGAATCCGTCTCTCGCTCTCGCCCTGCCGATCTCGGGCACGGAAGTGTTCAGCGCGTACCCGCCGCTGTACCAAGCTGTGTTGCTTGCGTGGATGAGTGTATTCGGCACCTCCGCCATGTCCGCAATGGTGCTCCATCTTGTACTTTTCGGACTGTACTCGGCCACGCTGGTTGCCATCTTGCGCCGGGTCGACGTGCCGGGCTGGTGCGTGAATATTGGCGCAGCGTTCTTGTTAGTCATTACGTTCCACGACAGGCCGGATAGCCTGGCGCACGTGCTCGGTGCGCTCGCCACATATTGCATTGTGCGCTGGTGCGCCGACGATGACGCCGGATGGGTCGCGCCACGCTACGTTTGGCTTTGGCTTGCAACTGCTTGTGTAACGCTGTGCTTTTGTACCAGCCTCCAGGTTGGTGCCGTCTATCTTTGCCTTTGCTGGTTCATTGCGCTCGGGTATGCACTAACGCGCCGCGTCGCGTTCCCGATTCTGCCAATGGCGGTCATGGTTTTAGCGCCACTGGTCTTGGCTGGCGCTGTAGCAGCGGCGTACCCAAAACTTTGGGCGGGGTTCCTCGAACACGCGCGGATTACTCCTTCGCTTGTCGGCGTGCATTGGCCTAGCCTAAATGAGCTGCTGAAAGTTGTGCGTACCGTGCCCGGCGTGGCCGGTGCATGCATAATGGTTGCGTTGGTGGGTATGCGAGGGAAGCTCCCTTCGCGTGAGCGGCTTAGTGCTGCGTGGGTCCTAGGAATCGCCGCGGTCGCTACTGGCCTAGTGGTTGCCGCCGTTTGCACGTTTTTTTGGTCTGCCAACATGATTTCGATGGCGGCTTATCTGCAGCCGATAGCCGTTAGTTGCGTGCTCGGGGCACCAGCTTGGCAGTCGGCTTCGCCCTCCGCGCGCAATGTTCGGACGGTATTCTGGGCGTTAGCCCTGATAGGGTCTATTCGGGCCCTTGGCATGTCAACTTGGGGCGTGGCCTGCGCCGCAGACGTGTCGTACAGCGAGGCGCTCCGGATTGTAAGAGCCGAATTGGCCAAGACGCATCCGCCCGGGCCGGTGGTCGTGTCGTCTGCGTATCTTTACGAAGCAGCGCGCCGCCCGGAACTGATATGCGTGCATTCAGATTGGGCAGGCAAATTTGTGAAGGGCACACCGAACCAAGAGGTATCCTGGCTGTTCGAGCTGAGGCCGCAGAAACTCATTCTGACCCAGTTCGATTATTACCGGCGCTACAGGCCTGCCATTGAAGTGCTTGCTGCGCAGCGCGGCGGCGCGCAAGTGCGTTTCATTAACGCAGCACGTTTGCGCACACCCGATTCCTACCCCCGGTGGCAACGTGTAGTTCAGCACGTTTCCTGGGCACCAGTCGTTATAGAGCTGACTTGGCCCTGACTGCTTGCGCCAAGCACTTGGGCGCGTTCGGCCGGCGTCAGGATGCGCCATTGTCCCGGGGCAAGATCGCCGAGCCGGAAGTTCCCGATACGGACACGAATAAGGCGCAAGGTCGGGTGCCCGACCGCCGCAGTCATGCGCCGAACCTGCCGGTTCTTACCCTCAATAAGCTCAAGCGCAATCCAACATGTGGGCACGGTCTTCCGGAACCGGATCGGTGGCACACGTGGCGGAATATCCGGTTGCGGATCAAGTATCCACGCGCGCGCCGGTAGCGTCTTACGGCCGCGAATAACGACGCCTTCCTCGAGCTTGCGCAACGTTTCCGGCGTTGGCACACGCTCGACTTGAGCCCAGTATTCGCGCGGATGCGCCCGCGCCGGGTTAAGCAACAACGCGTTGAGAAGGCCTTCATCGCTGAGCAACAGCAACCCCTCTGAGTCCGCATCTAGCCGTCCGATCGGATAGACTTTTTTCGGGAAGCCGAATTCCTTAAGTGTGCGCTGCCCAGGATGCTCGGGGGTAAACTGCGAAATCACGCCGAATGGTTTGTTGAAGGCGATGAGCATAACGCTTCGCTGCCTGCGCGGTGCCGGCGTGTTTGCCGGCGCGCTGCGGCAGCTTGCACGCTGTCAACTTCAGCCGGTAAAGCGTTTGATAGCGATGCAGGCGTTATGTCCCCCGAACCCGAACGAGTTATTCAACGCCACATTGACCTTAAGCTCGCGCGGCTTGTTCGGGACGTAATCTAGGTCGCACTCGGGGTCGGGCTTTTCGTAATTGATCGTTGGCGGCACGATTCCGGTTTCTATCGCTTTCACACACGCGATCAGCTCGACGGCGCCTGCCGCGCCGAGCATATGCCCTGTGGAACCCTTGATCGAGCTGACAGCGAGTTTCCGCGCATGTGCGCCGAATACGCTCTTGATCGCCTTCGTCTCTGCGATATCGCCCAGCACTGTGCTTGTGCCATGGGCGTTAATGTAGTCAACTTCTTCGGGATTAAGCCGCCCGGTTTGAAGCGCGCGTTTCATGCATAGCGCGGCGCCGGCGCCGTCGGGGTCGGGCGCCGTGACATGGTTCGCGTCTGCGCTGGCGCCGTAGCCGACAAGCTCGCAGTAAATTTTGGCGCCACGCGCCTTGGCGTGCTCGAGTTCTTCGAGCACGAGCACGCCGGCACCCTCACCCATGACGAATCCGTCGCGCTCGGCATCGAACGGGCGCGAAGCGCGCTTGGGGTCGTGATTCCGCGTGCTGAGCGCCTTCATTGCGCAGAATCCGCCCACTCCCAAAGGTATGATGGTCGCTTCGGCGCCGCCTGCGAAAACGACCTGCGCGTCGCCCATTTTGATTATGCGCCATGCCTCGCCTATTGCGTGGTTGGCCGACGCGCATGCCGAACATGTGGAAAAGTTCGGCCCGCGGAGCTTGTGGTACATGGCGAACAATCCGGAAGCCATGTTCAGGATGAGCATCGGTATCGTGAATGCGGACATGCGCCCCGGCCCACGCTCGAGCAGCACCTTGTGCTGTTCGGCGGTGGTGTATAAGCCACCGATCCCGGACGCAATGACCACGCCGATCTGGTCGCGATCGGCTTTGTTTAGGTCAATGCCGGAGTCGGTCAGTGCCTGCCAAGCCGCGTGCACGCCGAATTGCGAGAACCTGTCTGTGCGCCGCATTTCTTTAACCGACGGGAACGCTGGCGCGGCATCGAACCCCTTTACTTCGGCCGCGATTTGCGACTCGAATCCGGACGGGTCAAATGCGGTTATTTTGTCAACGCCGCAGACCCCGTCGAGGAGGTTCCGCCAGAAAGTTTCCACGTCGTGCCCTATGGGCGTAACCGCACCCAGGCCTGTGATGACAACGCGGCGTTCGGCGTTATTCTGACCCATAAAAATCAAATGGGGCAGTTTGCGCTTGTGCCAGCCAAGACTGCCCCGACAAGCGGTTCCTCCACGCTACTTTTGCAAATGGTCCTCGATGTACCTGATTACATCGCCCACGGTTTGGAGTTTTTCTGCTTCCTGGTCCGGAATTTCGTGACCGAACTCCTCCTCCAGGCTCATGATTAGCTCGACAACGTCGAGCGAATCGGCGCCAAGGTCCTCGACGATTTTCGCGTCCAAGGTCACTTGGTCCGGATTGACGCCCAATTGTTCGACCATGATTTCCTTCACCCTTTGCTCTACAGATTTCTCGGCCATGGTGTCATCCAGTTTTTTTGGTTTGTGTCTCTAAGCCACATTAAATTGCGCGTCAAGCATTCATTGACTGCCAAAAAATTCTCATGTCAACGCACAGGTTTAGAATGGCACAAGACAAGAGCAAGCCTATTCGCACACGTCAAGCATTAAAGTGCCGCTTACGCGTTGCATGCCATTGTTCCGACATCAGCACGCGTGAACTGTCACACTGAGACAAAGCGTATTCGAGCCGGGGCACGTCTGTGCGAAGTAAAAACTCGGCTGCGGCGCGAGCGGCGCACATTGCATTTCAGCCGGCGTGCTGGTTTGATACCCATGCCCGGCGCATGGCTACATGCTGCCGCGAAGACGGTCCGGGTCACCTGCACGGCGATATAAAGTCCAGGTGGCACGTGTACCGGCCAGGTGTTAACAATCAGCCTGGGCGCATGGACCGCTGGTGTCGGGCGGTCGCTCGATCGCCGTGTCTTGCCGCTCGGCCTACTTCGACTTGTCCCCGGCCAACGCGGTCAAGAACGACTTCGACTGCTCTTCTTGCTGCTGCACTTTGAGCTGACCGAGCACAGCCAACCAGCCGACGTATATCTTGTGCCACTGGCTTTCTAGCGCGCGTTGGTTGCCTTCCTGCATTTCGGACAGGAACCGCAACGATGGCACGCCTGCGATCAGGTTGTGGACTTCATCCCGGCTCGGCGTGCCCGACTGGATCGCAGCCAGTATGAACTCCAGCTCTTGGATGATTATGCTTTTGAGTTCGAGGAATTGGTCTTCGTCCTCGGGCTTGAATTTTTTGCTCCGTGCCAGGTTGATGAAGTGGTTGAGCTGTTTCCAGCAGCCCAGGAAGTTTTCCACCTGTTCGACCAGCTTGTCTATTTTCTTCTTGGCCATAACACCGCGTCAGGTTTGCGATTTGCCAGGGTCCATTGGTGTTACCGGGTTCAAAAATACAATGGCCGCGCCGCGCATGTACCGCGCCACCACTCTGAATCCGGCGTAATTGACCCGTAACTCGTTTAACGGAAGATTGGCCTGCTGCGCGCCAACAAAGCATTTGAGCACGCACTCGCCGATCTCGCGCTGCAGCTCCATCGGGAAGCTTTGAGGCACGGTGGACACGACGACGCGCCCATGCTTGTCAACGGTGAAACTGCCCGTAGGCAGCTTCAACGGTGTCACGGGTCGCTTCGAGAAAAGTTTCAGGAGACCCATTGCGCGATCACTTTCTTAGTCGTTTCGGACACGTCGTCGGCGCTCATGTTGTAGTTCCACCCGACGCAGAAGACCGCCCCGTTTTGCGGCGCGAGCGCGACATTCCGTTGCTGGCCCAATGCGATTATTTGCTCCAACGGCCCGGTGTGGAGCTTTTCGGCCAGGCGGCTAAACGACTGCATCGTTTGGTGCGCCCATTCCGTTAGCGGCTTCGGGTTTTCCAACCCGCAGGCATCTACGTGCGTTTCCTCGGTCTCACCTTGCTTGACTCGTTTCGTTACCAGCACGAACTCGATGCCCTCGAATTGTTTCATTAGGCCGAGCAGCGTCTGACTCGCTTTCTGCTCGGGGGTGGGCGTCTCGGTCCCGGCAGATTCATCCATCGCCTGCGCCGTTTCCAGCAGCAGCGCGTTGTAAGATTTGGTTATCCTGCGTTGGCGGTTCGGATCAGGCGCGAGCAATTCGAAATTGCCTTCCTTCCAAGAAAGTATTTTCCTGAACGCCGCTTCGCCCGTCAACTGCTCGGTCTCGGCGTCTATTATTTCGCCGTTGACAATCCATATTTTGCCAACGAGCGGGCCGTTGGTGATCCGCAGTACCGCCGTGTTTTGAGACAGGCACTCCAACTGGATGATGTCAACCAGGCTTTTGCTTTGGACACCCCTGAAACCTCCGGTTTCTTCGCGCTCAAGCAGCGACTCGATGCATTCGAGGAACATTTTGATTTCCTCGTCACTGCTCGGCTTTTGCCAAAACAGGTCCACACCCAGCGCGTAA
>JANWZY010000059.1:5689-12775 GCA_025061935.1 Verrucomicrobiia bacterium | reverse complement strand
CTTGCGGATCTTGTACGCCAAGATGCGCGGCGTCGTGCGCAGCGCGCGCGCTGCGGCTGCGACATTTCCGCCCGTGTTGTGCAGCGCCTCGAGTATCAATCTGCGCTCGAGTGCGGCGACCTGTGCAGCCAGGCCTTCACCCGGCTCGGTATCTGGCTCTTCAATAGCCTGCAACGCGGGTGGTAGATGCTCGACCAGGATTGTTTGCCCGGGGCAGATCAGCACAGCGCGCTCGACCGTGTTTTCGAGCTCGCGCACGTTCCCTGGCCATGGGTAAGCGAGCAGCTTGCGCCGTACTTCGGCTGAAAACATCCTGGCCGGTTTGTTGTGCTGGCGCGCGTACAAATTAAGAAAATGTTCGGCCAGCGGAAGGATATCGGCCACGCGCTTCCTGAGCGGCGGGATATGAATCGGGAACACGTTGAGCCGATAGTAAAGGTCTTCGCGGAACCTGCCCGTGGCGATCATGCTTGGCAGGTCGCGGTGCGTCGCTGCAATAACCCGCACGTTGACCCGGATCGTTCGCGTATCGCCCACACGTTCGAATTCCTGCTCCTGCAACACTCGGAGCAATTTGACCTGGATCGAGGGTGGCACATCGCCTACTTCGTCAAGAAAAAGCGTGCCGCCATCAGCGAGCTCGAACCGGCCTTTCCGGTCGCGGACCGCACCTGTAAATGCGCCGCGCACGTGGCCGAACAGCTCGCTTTCGACAAGCGCTTCGGGCAATGCCGCGCAATGTACGCGCACGAACGGGCCGTCGGCGCGGTCGCTGTTGTAATGGATCGCCTGCGCGACTAGTTCCTTACCCGTGCCCGTCTCGCCGCAGATGAGCACGGTCGCGTTTGTCCGCGCGACCTGTGCGATCTGGTCGAACACTTGCCGGATCTCGTGCGAGACACCGATCATGTTCGCTGGGCGGAACCGCTCGCGCAGCTCGCCGCGGAGGCGCCGGTTCTCGTCTGCTAATCGTTCCTGTTCCTCGAGCGCGGCGCGGCGCAACTGCACCGCCTGCGCAATCATCGAGGCGACGATGCACAGCAATCTCGCGTCATTTCGCAACTCGGCATCGGGCTTGCTCGGCGTGTCAACACTGAGGGCGCCGGCGACCTCCTGTCCGATCTTGATCGGCACGCAAATGAAGGCTGTATCTGGCCTCTTCCCGCGGCCAGTCCGGTCTAGCACCAACGGCGATTCGCTCTTACGGGGGATAATGATCGGCTCGCCGGTTTGGATCACGCGCCCGGTCACACCTTCGCCCACGCGGTACCGCACGCGTTGCGCCTGCGCAGGGGTCAATCCGTGTGCCGCCTCGATCATTATTTGGCCGGTGTCACGATGTAGAATAGTGAGTGTGCCGTAGTTCATGTCCATGTACCGCGCCAACGCTTCCAGCACGGGCGGCAGCACCACCTGAAGGTCCAAGCTTTCATCTAGGCGCCGGCTGACTTCATACAGCAGGCGCAACTCGCGCGCCGTCGGCTCAGATTCGATATGATGCGAAGCCATAGGTGTTGCGCGGTACAATCTTACAAACAACGGCGCAGGATTTAAAGCGTACTGACACTTGGCCGACCCGCTTTATCGGGCCGGGCACGTTTGGGCAACGCGCGGGGTTCCAGCGCCGGCTGGCTCAGGCTTCGCCGGCGCAGCCCGCGCAACCTGCGCACTGGCCTGCGTTTGAGTCTGCGCGCTCGGGGCCGATCACAATCACAAACTCACCCTTGAGTCTCCGGGCACCGGCCAGTTCACGGAGCTCGGAGGGGGTACCTCTGAGGAATTCCTCAAATTTTTTGGTCAGTTCGCGCGCAAGTACAACCCTGCGGTTAGGAAAAACTTCGCACAGTTCGGTCAGCAGTTTATCGAGCCGGTGCGGTGCCTCGTACAACACGAGCGTGCCCGGTATTGCCCGCAACGATTCGAGTTTGACACGGCGCTGGCCGGGCTTGCGCGGGAGGAACCCGAGGAAGTGGACCTCGTCGGTCGGCAGGCCGCTGGCCGTCAGCGCGGCTATAAACGCGCACGGCCCGGGGACAGGTTCGACGCGCATGCCTGCGGCGACCGCTGCCTCGACCACGCGCTGGCCCCGGTCACTTATGCCGGGCGTACCCGCGTCTGTAACCAGTGCCACAGTTTTGCCCGTGCGGAGCAGCTCGATTAATTCCCGTGCGCGCCTGGCTTCGTTGAACTTGTAATAGCTGAGCAGCGGCTTCGTTATGCCGAAATGTTTTAGGAGCAGACCTGTGCGGCGCGTGTCTTCGGCAGCGATAAAGTCGCAATTCTTCAGCACCGCGAGCGCGCGTAGCGTTATATCCTGGAGGTTGCCGATGGGCGTAGCAACCAGATAAAGCGTGCCCGGCGTAAGCTGGGTTCGATTCGAGTCCATTTCTGCCACTCTGATGATACTGGCCCTCGGGTGCTGTGCACAAACGGGCCGCCCATTCGCCTAGACGCGGTCGCGGCTCGGACGGTTTTTCACACACTCGGCGCGCGCGGCCGATACGCCGCGGCCGTGAGCGCCTCAAGCCACAAGCGCTGCGCGGTGCTCAAGGCCAGCAGTCATGAAATCGAGGTAGTAAATCAGCCGCTGCTTTAGCTCTTTGCGGTGCACAATTGCGTCGATCAGCCCGTGTTCGAGCAAGAACTCGGCCGTCTGGAACCCGGGTGGCAACTCGGCCTGAGTTGTATCTTTAATAACGCGCGGGCCGGCGAATCCGATCATTGCGCCCGGCTCGGCGATGAGCAAGTCGCCCAGACTCGCATAGCTGGCCATCACACCCGCAGTTGTCGGGTGCGTCAGCACGCTAATGTAAGGGAGCCGCTCCTTCGCATGGTAAGCCAGGGCTGCCGACGTTTTGGCCATTTGCATCAGGCTAAACATGCCCTCATACATTCTGGCACCGCCGCTGGTCGAGACGATCACAAGCGGCAGGCCTTTCTCGGTCGCGCGCTCGATGAGTCGCGTGATCTTTTCGCCCACGACCGAGCCCATCGAGCCGCCCAAAAACCCGAAATCCATCACGCCTAGCGCGACCTTGAACGGGCCTATCTTGCATATGCCGGTAATGACCGCCTCCTTGTGCCCAGTTGCCTTTTTGTTCTCCTCGAGCTTTGCAGTGTACGAAATTGCGCCGGTGAAATTGAGCACGTCCACGCTGGTCATGTCAGCGTCCATCTCCTCGAATGTGCACGTTTCGACCAGCGAATGGATCCGTTCGCGCGCGCCCAAGGGGAAATGGTACTGGCAGTGGGGACAAACCTTGAGGTTTTCGTCCAGTTCCTTGTCGAAAACCATCATGCTGCACTTCGGACATTTCGTCCAAAGGCCCTCCGGGATTTCGCGCTTTTTAGGCCGGCCAGGCGCCAACTTTGGTTTGCCAGGCAGCCTGATTTTGCCGTTGCCGACTGTCGCGGCCGCCACAGCCGCTTCCAGCGCTTCGAGGTCAACCGGCTTCTTGCTGAAGCGCAATGTGGCCATACCAAGCGGTAGTTTTAGCCGGGCGCAGGCAAAACGCAAGCCCGGTCTGTGTAACTTTTGAGTTTACCGGTACGCCGGCGCGAACGCGGCGATGCCCGGCTACAGGTCTGTGTGCTACTCATGTTCCAACGTGTCTGGCTGCCAGGCCACTGACGAGCTGGGGGAACCTGCAATTCGAGCAAAGCGCGTCGGACTGATCGCAGAAATCGTGCACGAGCTGCAGCAGCCCTTGCTGTGCCGCTGCGCCGTTGATGCATCCGGGTGGCGCGCCTGCCAGCAACCTTTGCCGCGCCAGACGCAACAGCGCATTATCCTCGCCCGCCGGCCATGAGAAATACCAACGCTGGACTCTGTCACGGAGCGCGTCGTTATTGCCCTCGACAGCGCGAGACCACAGCCACGGCAGGAACACGTTGACCGCCAGGTCGGTCAAGCGCGGCAGCCCGATCAACGGCTGGGGCCGCCGCAGCGGGCGCGAACGCAACGTCCAATGCACGGACCAAAATTCGTCCGGGCCAGGTTGAAGAGACTCAAGCAACACATGCGCAGGCTGCGCAGTGCTCGCGCCGCCTGCGAGCCATCGTTCCAGTCTGAGGGCCAGGTCGCCTGCGCTGAGCCAATGCGCCGCCAGTGCCAGACGCCGCTGCGGATGGTTGCTCGGCCGCACGCCGGCGAATTGCCATACCGCGCGCGGCAAAATGCAATCACTGAACTGGTCGCGGTCGCGCCACCAAATGTCCCAGACCCGGCGCAGGTATGCGTCTGCGGTCCCGTACCGGCGCGTCAACTCATGCGGTAACAGGCCGGCCAGGCCGAGCAGCCGCGCCTGGAGCTCGATGCTTGATAAGCCAGGAGCGTACCAGCGCGGCTTCAACTCGGCGAGTCTGTGCATAGGCCAGACGTTTTGCTTGTACCCGAGCGCGCGGAAGAGCGCTTCCCATAAGGCTTGTTCCCACCCAGCCTGGCGTGCGCGTGCGCGCAGTTGCGCAGCCTTGGCTTCGAGTCTAAACTGCGCAGCTTGATGGAGCAGCTTGGTCAGGGCGCTGCGGTCGAGCCTGGCTAGCGCAGGCCTGCAGAGGCCGAAGTAGTTCTGGGGCGGGGCAAGCTCGACCTTGTGCCCGAGCCACCAACTCAACTCGTGCAAAGGTGAATCGAGCGCGTGCCGGATCGGTAACGTCCTGACCTCGGGCCGGTACTCAGGGGTGGCATCCCATACCACGTGCAAGACTACGTTCCGATACGCAGGGTTGGCATGGTGATTATGCGTGCGCCAACATGCCGGGTGCACATCGATTTCAACGTCGCCGCTCACCGGGGCAGCCGTCCCGAACTGGATCACTGCTCGCTTGAAGTCCGGGCCGGCCTCGCAGTTTTTGAACCCGGGATGAAGCACTTTGACCGCCTCGCCGTCCAAAGTCTTGAGTTGGTCGCGCACGATGCGTTGGTATTGCCAAATGACCTGCAGCAACTGTTCGGGCGGCGGTGCGTCTGCGCTGTCATGCAACGCTGCGGGTGCGGCGGCGTGCCGCCATTGCGCGTATGTGCTGACCTGGGTTGCTGGCACCTTGCAATTGCTTTTGATGCAAGGCTCCGGCAAAGTCAAGTCGCGCACCGTGTGCCCGGCGCTCCGCGCGCCGAGACTACTTTCTGTGCGCGCAGTCGGTTGAATATGCGATGAAGGCACGGTTCTTGTTGCTTGGTATGAACAAAGCGAAGCTGTGGCGGGTGTGGCCCTCGCCGATATTCCTTGCGTGGGCCGTTGTGTTATGCGGCGCCGTGGGCGCCGAGCGCACCGGTCCGGACGTGCGGCGCGACGCCGTGGTGGCTGCGGTCGAGCGCGTGCTGCCGAGCGTGGTCAACATTGGCACCGAGACGATTGTGCGCGTGCGCGACCCGTTCGAGGAATTCTTCCGGGAGTTCTGGGGCCCGTACCACCGACGGTTGCCACCGCAATCGCGGTACAGTCTAGGCTCAGGCGTCATCATTGACGAAGCGGGGTATGTGCTCACCAACGGTCACGTGGTGCGGCGTGCGGACAAGATCTGGGTGCAATTGAGCACGCGGCCGGACGTGTACGAAGCCGAGCTGGTGGCGTTGGACGAGCGGACCGATCTTGCGCTGCTGCGGCTGAAGGCGCGGCCGGGTGAAAAGTTCACAGCGATCAAGTTTGCCGCTGACGACGATCTGCTGCTGGGCGAGACGGTCTTGGCGCTGGGGAACCCGTTCGGGCTGGGCGGCTCGGTCAGCCGCGGCATACTCAGCTCGAAGGCGCGGCAGGTACCGATCGAAGACGCGCCGCTGGAAACGCAGTCATGGCTCCAGATCGATGCGCCTATCAATCCTGGCAACAGTGGTGGGCCGCTTGTGAACCTGAACGGCGAGTTGATCGGACTCAACACCGCGATCCTGCGCGAGGCGCAGGGCATCGGATTCGCCATTCCGGTGAAGCGGATCAACGAGGCATTGGCGGAAATGCTGGCGCCCGAGAACGCGCGCACGCGGCTTTGGTTCGGCGCGCGGATTTACGCGGGTGCCGGCCCGCGCAAGGTCATTTACGTAGAACCGGAAAGCCCGGCTGCAAAGGCGGGGCTGGAGGTGGGCGACGTGATTTTGGAAGTGGACGGCAAGGTCCCACGCAGTTATATCGAACTGGCGGAAATGCTTGCGGCGGCAGACAAGGCGCCGCTGCGGTTGAAAGTCCAGCGCCAGCCAGGCGAGGTCCGGAGCCTGACGGTGCGGCTGGTGCCCGAGCGCGAGTTTTTCAATGCTGCTTTGATTCAGAAAAAGCTCGGGGTAAGCCTCCAAGAGCTAACGCCCGAGCTAGCAGATGCCCTGGGCCTGAGTGATACGGAGGGGTTCATTGTTAGCGGTGTCGAGCGCGGCACACCGGCGGCGCGCCTGCTGGAGCCGGGCATGCGCGTCATCTCGATTGATGGGCGCCAACCGGCGGATTTGATTGAAGCCGCTAAGATTATTTACCGTAAACAGCGGGGTGAAACTGTGCGCCTGGGTGTGGTGGTGCAAGAGCGCCGGGGCAACTTCATTTTTTCGCGCACTGGCACAGTCGAGTTGCCCGTGCGGTAGGGGCGCAGCTTTGAATTTTTCGTTCAATGGTCCGGCACTGGGCCAATAAAATTTAGTGACCATGCTGGTATGAACGCGGACCCGGTCATCGAGGTCATAAATTTGACAAAGCACTACGGCGGTCGGGCCGCTGTGTGCGACGTGTCGTTTACGGTCAACCGTGGGGACATTGTGGGGTTGCTCGGGCCGAACGGCGCGGGCAAAAGCACGACAATGCGTATACTGGCTTGCTACATTCCTGCCACCTCCGGCACGGCGCGCGTGGCGGGGTTCGACGTGTTCCGTGAACCGGACGAAGTCCGGCGCCGCATCGGGTACATGCCCGAGCACAATCCGCTTTACCCGGAGATGCGCGTATGGGAGTACCTCAAGTTCCGCGCGCGGCTCAAGGGCCTGAGCCGGAAACGCGCGCGTGAGCGGCTCGATGTGGTGACCGAACAATTCGGGTTGAAGGATGTCAGGCGCAGGCTGATAGGGCACCTGTCGAAGGGTTACCGACAGCGTGTGGGCCTGGCCGACGCGCT
>JANWZY010000059.1:5065-5679 GCA_025061935.1 Verrucomicrobiia bacterium | reverse complement strand
CGCGTTGTTGCACGAGCCCGAACTGCTGATCCTGGACGAGCCGACCTTAGGCCTGGATCCGCATCAGCTCAGGTCGGTGCGGCAACTGATCAAAGAGCTTGCGGCATCCAGGACGGTGCTTATCTCGACGCACATATTGCCCGAGGCCGAGTTAACCTGCACACGTATAGTTATCATGCATCGCGGCCGCGTGCTTGCCGAGGGGCCGCCGGATAAGCTTCGTGAGCGTGCCGACACCGGCAGCATGATCGTTGCCGAGCTGGCCGCGCCAGCGGACGCACTGCGCGATTATTTCGAGGCGATACCCGAAATTGAATCATTCGACATTGCGCCCGCAGACGGACAGTTCAACCGGTGCATGATTGTGCCGCGCGCGGGGCTGGACCTGCGCCCGGTGATATTCCACTTGGCCAAGGAACGTGGCTGGACCCTGCGCGAGTTGACCCGCAGTAGGTTCTCGCTCGAAGACGTGTACGTGCGCGTGACTGAAACGCAGGCCGAGGAGGAGGGCTGATGCAGGCGTACCTGACATTGCTCCGGCGCGAGCTTGGATCGTTCCTAGTGTCGTGGATCGGCTACGTGACAAATGCCGGCGCGGCATTGTTAACCGGCCT
>JANWZY010000059.1:0-5055 GCA_025061935.1 Verrucomicrobiia bacterium | reverse complement strand
TGGTCAAACTGCGGCTCGAGCCCACCGCTGCGCCAGTAACGGAGCTGTTCTACGCAACACCTTTTTTCTGGCTGATTTTGCTACTGGGCGCGCCACTGATTACGATGCGGCTGATTGCCCAGGAAAAATTCTCGGGCACGTTCGAGACATTGATGACCACACCAGTGGGTGACTGGCAGGTCGTGCTCGCAAAGTTCAGCGCGGCGCTCCTGATGTACATGCTGATGTGGCTGCCGCTATTGGGCTGTATCCTGTTCCTCAGGCCGTTTGTAAATGACCCGGCTGCTGTTGACCCGCTGACCGTCGGAATAATGTTCAGCGGCATATTGCTGTTGGGATGCCTGTTTGTGGCCATTGGGTGTTTCGCATCGGCATTGACGCGGAATCAAATCGTAGCCGCAATGATCAGCTTTGCCATCAGCATGGGCCTGTTTGTGCTCAGCTTTCTTAGCGACCGGTTCGACCATCACAATGGGTGGGCCGGACAGGTTTTAACGTACCTGGCATTGGTTGAACACATGCAAGAGTTCGCCAGGGGCATAATTGATACGCGCCCGGTCGTGTTGTGCCTAACGGGGACTGTATTTTTCCTGTTTTTGACCGTGCGCGTGATCGAGAGCCGGCGCTGGAAGTAAAATGGACACACAGTGCACAACAATGCCTAGCTTTTCACCGCGCAAGCGGCGATGGATCGAAATCAACGTTGCCGTGAGCGTGGCAGCGTTGCTCGCTGTGGTCGTAATGCTTAACTATTTGAGCGCGCGCCACTACGCACGCTGGGCGGCAACGGCGCAGCGCGCTGTCAGGCTATCGCCCCAGACGCTGCGTGTGTTGAGCACAGTTACTAACCCGGTGAATGTCACCGTGGTTTTCAACACACGGGACGAGGAGACACTCCATACCCTGGTCGTGTCGCTGCTTAAGGAGTACAATTACGTCAACCCGCGCATTCGGTTCCGGACAGTTGACCCGGTGCGGCAACCTGCCGAAGCCGAGCTAGTGCTCGCTGCGCACCGGCTCGGCGCGCTGAAGAACAAAAATTTCGTCGTGTTCGAGTGCGACGGCCGGACGCGCGTCTTTTACGCAAACGAGCTAGCCGATGTGCAGTTTGAAAGCGAACCGGGCACCGACCCGCCAGAATTTAGGAAGCGCTACGTGGCTTTCCGCGGCGAAGCATTATTTACGAGCGCGATCTTCAATCTGGCCAACCCGCGCAGGGTTAAGATCGGATTCATTCAAGGCCACGGCGAGCATGACCCGGAAAAGTTCGGCCACCCGCATGGATACGCGCGGTTCGCACAAATCTTGGCCGAAAAGCTGGACGCGCAAATCGAAAAGGTGTCGCTCATCGGCACGAACGAGATACCGACCGATTGCCAATTGCTGATCATAGCCGGGCCGCGCATGCCTTACAGCGACGCCGAGCTGGCGAAGCTGGAGAACTTTCTTAACCAGGGCGGGCGCATGCTCGTGCTGCTCAACAATGCGGTGCATGCCGCCAGGTCAGGCCTCGAATCGCTCCTGTTGAAGTGGAACGTTGCGGTGGGGGACAAGGCGATACTTGATCCGAAACACTCTCCAACAGGCAACGACCTGCTCGCCGCGCCATATACCACCGAGCACCCGGTGACCAAAGCGTTGTTGGCTGACTCGCCCGACATGCGCGTGCGGCTTGTCCTGCCACGCGCTGTGGGACAATTCCGCGCGGGCGCTGCTGGACCCGAAGCGCCCCGAGTCGAAGTGTTGGTCGCCACCAGCGAAAGCGCGATCGAAGTGAGTCAGCTCCGGGACGGCGTGCCGTACCCGAACCCGTACTGGGACAGGCGGGGCGTGTTCCCACTGATCGTGGCCGTCGAGCAAGGCAGCGTCAAAGGACTCAATCCCGAGCGCGGTACAACCCGGATCGTGGTGGTCGGTGACTCGCTATGCCTCGACAACGAGCTGATCGAGTCGCCGCCGGCGAACCATTACTTCGGCGTGCTAGCCGTAAGCTGGCTGCTCGACCAGCCCCAGGTGATGCTTGAGGGGATTGTGCCCGAACCGCTGAAGGAATATCGCCTGATCATGACCGAGCAACAGTTACAACAGGCGCAATTGACGCTGCTGCTCGGGTTCCCCGGCGCAGTACTGCTGCTGGGACTGTTGGTTTGGTGGCGGCGCAAGCACTAACCCAGTTCACAGCCAATGCCGACCTCGGGACATTTTCACACACCGGATGATGAGGCCCGCCTGCCCAGGCAGGCCCCGACCGCAACTGGCAAAGGGTCGAACGCACAACTGGTACCAATACGCAACCGATGAATCCAAAGACCACAGTCACACTAGTTGTGCTGGCTGCCGGATTGTTCACGTTCATCTTCTTTTTCGAACGGCACCTCGGCAGGCGTACGCTCCCCCCAGACGCTTTCCGTGCCATGCCAGAGCTAAACGTGGACGCTGTTACGAGCGTGCAGGTCAGGCCCGCCGGGCAGCTCGAAATCTGCGTCGAGCGCACCAACGGCACATGGCTGATCACCAAGCCGATCGTGTACCCGGCGCAAGCAGAGCTGGTCGAGGCGCTGCTGCGCGCGCTCGAGCGGCTCGATACCCGGCACCAGATCACACTCCAGGAATTGAAAACGCGCGACGCGCCGGAGCGCGAGTTCGGATTCGACCCGCCCAGGTCGGTGATTATCATCAACCAGCACCGCGAGCGGATCCAGGTGCACATCGGGCGCCTGGCCCCGCTCAAAGATCGATTGTTTGTGCGTGTGGTGGGCAAACCCGAAGTTTTCACTGCTGAGGCCAGCATGTTGAGTCTGATTCCGCAAACAGCCGCAGACTGGCGCGACACCGCCCTGATCCAGCTCGGCAAGTTAAGCTTCGACCGCGTGCTGGTACTGAACAACGGTAGCCGCGTGTTCGAACTGGCATGGAACACCAATACGGGCGCGTGGCGGCTCGTCTGGCCGATCGAAGCGCGCGCGGATTCACGGAAAATAGACGACCTGCTAGCCAAGCTTGGCCGGACCCGCGTCACGCAATTCGTCACGGACGACCCCGGGGCAGACCTCGAGACATTTGGACTGCTCAGGCCTGGGCTGGAACTTGTGTTTGGGCGCGGCACGAACACGGTCGCACACCTGCAGTTCGGCTCTAGCCCGGGTGGCGACGCCGCACTGTTATACGCGCGGCGCGCCGGTCAGCCCAATGTACTGGTCGTACCCGCCGAACCAATCCACCCATGGCGCACAAGGTTCGAGGAGTTCCGCGACCGCAGCCTCGTGCGCATCCCCGCAGGCACGGTTGACGCGGTCGAAGTCATTGGCGCAGAAAACTTCGCGGTCCGGCGCCTCACAGAGAACCAATGGCAGGTGGTGGGAACCAACAGTTTCGCCGCTGACACATTGCTACTGCAGCAAATGTTCGGCGCGCTCGAGGCGCTCGAGGTGGCGGAGTTCGTAAAATACGTCGTCACCGAGCACGACTTGCCGAGCTACGGACTTAACCCGCCTGCGCGCCAGTACATACTGCGCTCGGGCAAAGTTGGCGCAACCGGCACCAGTACGAATGGCATTGTGGCGCACCTGATGTTTGGAAATGTGCAGGGTGACAAGGTTTACGCCAAACGCGCCGACGAAGACTCCGTCTATGCAGTGCAACTGAGCCAATACGTGCGGTTGCCATCGGCCGGATGGCAACTACGCGACCGGCGCATCTGGCAATTCACAGAAAACGATGTTGTGCGACTCATCGTTCGTGAAAAAGGTAAGCTCACCGAGCTCCGCCGCACAGGCACAAACCAGTGGACGTTTGCGCCCGGCTCGCAAGGCATTCTTAACCCGTTCGCTGTCGAGGAAACAGTGCACCGGCTCGGCATGCTAACAGCCGTGATGTGGCTCGGCTACGGCAACGAGGCGCGTGCAAGCTACAAATTCACTGACCAGTCGGACACCATCACGGTCGAGACACGCAACGGCACAAGGTTCACGCTCGAGCTTGGTGGATTCTCGCCGCGCGCGTTGCCCTGCGGCGCCGTCCTGCTGGACGGTCAACCGTGGGTCTTCGAGCTGTACCCGCACCTGTACGACTACATCAATAGCTACCTTAAGTTTGGCCACCCCGCACAATAACCCACCTGCACTGCATGACCGAATCGGAGCGCAGCGCGGCAAGTGCACCGCGCGCATCCTGCGTAGGCTCGGCTTAGCTGTCGCGCTCGCGATCGTCTGTGCCGGGCTTTACCTGGCATGCATCGGGCTGCCACGCACCGTGGCTCGACACCTGGTTAACCATCTGCGAGCACACGGCTTCGACGTGCAGGCGGCACGGATACGGCTGAGCTGGCGCGGCACGCTCGTAGCAGAAAAGGTAAATGTGACCTCTGCAGGGACGTGGCCACACCTGAGTTTCTCGGCCAGGTCAGTAGAACTGCAGCCGGTCTGCACCGCGCTTATCAGGCCGCGCTTCGTAGTCCGACGGCTCCGCGTACAAGACGGCACCATGCACTGCTTGGTTCGCGCCGGCGAGCTGCCCCCAAAGGAACTCAGCTTTCACGACCTGCACCTTCAGACAGAGTTTTACGGGCTCGACCGCTGGATCATACGCACATGCCGGACAGAGTTCGCAGCGATCAAACTACAGTTGAACGGAGCGCTTACAAACGTATCGGCATTGCTCGGGCGTGAACGACCTGCGCCTGAAAAAACGGCTGCGCAACTGGAGTCGAGTCTTTGGAAACTCGCGGCGCTGCTCGAACAGCTACGGCTTGAAGGTGTCACAAAAGTACACCTGGATTTTATGGCCGACGCGGCTAAGCCGGAAACCTTCAACGGCCTGGTCGCGATCGCGGTCCAGGGCGTCGAGACGCCGTGGCTCAAGCTGTCGGATGCCACCTTGAGCCTGCGCGTAAACGGCCTCAGAGACGACAGCGCTGGACCGGCAGCGACACTGCGCGCGCGAGCTGCCCGCGCTGAATGCACTTGGGGCACGGTGTCAAACGCATCTTTGGAAGTAAATTGGACCGTGTACGATCCTGCTTGCACCATTCTCTCGGCAGACCTCGCGTTGTCCGCG
>JANWZY010000058.1:12599-12846 GCA_025061935.1 Verrucomicrobiia bacterium | reverse complement strand
GAGCGTCACCACGCTTTGGACGCAATGGTGCTGACCTTTTTGCCGAACTGGATACGGGACAGGAACAAGGAAGATTTCTTCCGTTTCCCGACCGAAATTGGAGACAACGCGCTTTACTCGAATGAGGACAGGCCGAAAGTGGAGGCTCTTAAATCTGAATTGGCCAGGCTTTACGAACAGCACAAGGGGGTGTTCCGCCAGATCAAACAGGCCCGGCTCGCAGGCGAGTTCGGGAAACTGCAAGAGT
>JANWZY010000058.1:0-12589 GCA_025061935.1 Verrucomicrobiia bacterium | reverse complement strand
TTTCCTGTCCGCAAACGCATGGCCGAGCTATACAGGGCTTTGGACAGGTTTAAGCAACCCCGCAATGTCGGGGCTGTCCGTGCA
Source organism: Verrucomicrobiia bacterium (assembly GCA_025061935.1). Classification (GTDB taxonomy): domain Bacteria; phylum Verrucomicrobiota; class Verrucomicrobiia; order Limisphaerales; family DTLC01; genus DTLC01. The sequence continues at coordinate 12,505 of JANWZY010000058.1, read as the reverse complement.
TGGTTTATGGCACAGCTCAACGGTGCGCTGGGGACCCGTAGGCTACCGGTCTTGCCGCTGACCGCCGCTAGGTGCAAAAGCCGCGTCGAGGCCAGACTTTACCGGCGCGTCTATGTAGTTTACCGGGATCGGTCCGAAAGGGCCTTGGTAAAGCTGACCGAGCTTGCCCTCGCGCCGGACCCACGCGACCCTAGCAAGAAGACATTCGATTTGAAGTGGCTCCGTGCGCGCATTCACGCTATTGCGGAACATCACGGTTACGACTCCAAAGCCCTGAAGAATGCGCTTCAGCTCAACCTAGACGCGGCGCTGGACACATGCGTGTCAGCAGGGCGCAGCTTCACCCGGACGGACTGGGAGCACATTTGCTGGAAACCTGCTGTGCTGATGTGTTTCAATCCGAGCGTTTCCAGCCGATTCCAAAGCACCGTCGGACCTCCGGACTGCCTAGTTAAAGTGCATAAGGTCGAAATCTTGCCTGCGGCGCGATACCCGCTGGCGGAGCTCCCTTACACCAGAGCCATAACTTATGTGTGGAACCCGGAGCACTTCGCCCAATTAGTTACAAGGATTCTTCGCAAAGACGATTCTCAACCCAAGCGTCGTCGGCGTGTCTTGCATCAGAGCTTGCATGAACAGGCTCTCCCGCACGTGAACGCTGAACCCTCACCTTGGCCTGGGTTCGTGTGGGATCGCGAGTTGCAGACAAAGATGCAATCTCCAGCGTTCAAGCAACAGCTAGAATCAGAACTGGTGCCGTACCTGTTGCCGCCCAAGCCGCCGCGGATGACCCAAGCCGAACAGGCAGAATGGAAAAAGCAAGAAGACGATTGGCAGAGGAGATTTGAAGACTTCCGAGTGCGCCATAGACTCCCAAAGAGTTTGTTCATTTTTACTGCAGGGGCTGACTTGCCACCTAAACGCCCAAACATGTCGCTCATGCGAGTGTTATTCGAACGGAAAGAAAAGGCTTTTTCAACCCACGTTTTATTAAAGCAAACAGAAAGCGTGGTTGACCCGCAATTGCGTAACTGCTTAAAATGCTTCGCAGCCAGCCTTGGCGCCTTACACGACCCGCGCTTACAAGAAAAATTGTGGAAGCAGTTTTGTGCTTGCTTCTGTGTGGTTACCAAAGACTCGCTAGAAAAGTTTCTTCAAAGTCATCCGAGCGTGACCCCCGAACAATGGATTGCGTTCTTCGAGTCCCAAGCGGGCCCACGCGTAACATTTGTCACGCAGCTAGTGGGCACCAGCCTCGAAGAGTATTTCGACCTGTCGAAAGACGCTTGCGGCGCATTCGCCAGGGGCGAAAACAAAGGTTACTGGGTTTGTAAAAAAGGCGACCGGATTGAAGCAAGGCCAATCCGTTACTTTGAAACACCCGACCAGGTAAAACAACGCCTGCTTAAGCACGGGTGGGAGTTGCTTGATCCCAAGCCTTGGCGTACCGGCGACTTGCTCCGCCTTCCAGTAGCGGCCGGCACCGGCACGCGGTACTTGCCAGCAGGCTATTACTTACTCGGCTCGTTCTCGAACGACACAGGCATAAACCTCAAACCATGCTTCGGGGGTGAGGTGCCGCAAAACATCTCATTCAAGGCCCTTTGGTATCAAGGGTTGCGCCGTTGCCTTGGAGTTTTGTGAGTGAACGACCACACCCCCGATCCGGCCACATAACCGTTCGTGGCAACAGCGGCTCATGCGCTTCTGCGGCCCGGTTGAGCGGTTGCGCTGCCTGTTACTACTCGCAATACCGACTAGCACCATCTCATCAACACCGGGCTTCAGCCCGGGGAATGCCAACCCCGCCCCCAAAACGGTCTCAGCGGTTTTAGGCTTGCAAGCCAAGCCGTCGAAACGGCTTGCCGCTGTTTGAGCCTTTTGCATCCGGCTGAAACCGGCTGCTAATCTAGTTGTACGAAAAGCGTTACGGAATTATAGATGGCCAATAATGGCCCTCAAAGCCTCCGAGGACAAATTACTTCGGCCAAAAATGCTTTTGAGCGTGCCGATCGGGATCGGCTTGCTCCCATGCACCGGAACAATCGCTTGATGACCATTCGGATGCCGCCATTCTGGTGGCTACCTTTTTGGCCAACCAGCAGAAAGCCGTTTTCCGAAGCACGCGAATAACTTCCTTCGCATTCCGAACTGGAAACCGCTCGCTCACGGCAGCGAGACCTCTACCAAATTTGCGCCGGGCGATAACTCGACGGGTGATGGCTCGAACCACAGTTCAAGTGGCTCCCTCGCGTTTTTAAGCGCTTCCTCCTCAGTGTCGCCTGCCGTGGGCGCAACCGTGTAGCTCAGGGAGAAAAGCAGCCCAACAGCGCGTCTCGGAGTCGTACTCTACTACAAGCCAAGTTTCATGCGTAAAACGTAAAATTCGAGACCTATCCTTGCAATTTTTAAATGCCTCAGGCGAAGGACAACGCCTCCCGCGAATTAAGCCGGTAACTTTCCTACGCCTCATCCCAATAAAACCACCAAGGCACCTCATTCCCGAAGACGTTTCCTTAAGCAAGCCGCTCTGAGCCGGCTTGCTGCAGCGCAATAGCTGCTATTGCGTGCCAGCCAACCAGATACCAGCATCGTTAATAATGCCACCCTACGCACAAAAGCGAAAAAGCCCAACCAACCCCTGAGTCTGTCCTGTAGCTCGACGCTCAGGCCATGAAGCGTACTTTCCTCCCAGCCGCGACTTCGAAGTGCACCCCACACTCTAGCAAGTGAGCTGTTTCCCGAGAGCGCGAGCGCCCTAGCACATACCACGGTCTGCGTCTTGGCATGATTAATGCAAACGGACAAGTCGGGCCAGGGGTATTAACGCGAACACAGGCTACGCACGCGCGCGGGTGAAAACTAATGAACAGCTCCGCAAGGGGCTATTTAAGCGGTTAAGCCAATGGGGTATCACATACTCCATGTGTTACAGCACGGGGCGGTGCTGGCGCGCGAGCGCGGGTTCGTCGTCTGCCGCGCGCAGGATCAGCCCGAGCGGCGCATGCCGCTTGATGATATACGAGCTGTAGTTGTGGCCGCGCGCGGCGTCACGCTAACGTCGAGTTTCATCAGTGCCGTCCTTGAACGCGACGGTATTGTGCTCCATTGCAACGAGCATTATCAGCCGTGCGGCTGGACCGCGCCGCTTGCACGCGTAGTTGATTTGAAGGCGTTCCAAACACAGACGGCGCGGCCACGCAGGCTCAACGAGCGGCTCTGGCACGAGATGGTCCGCATCAAAACGTTCAACCAGGTTCGCGTGTTGGCGGCCAAGAACGTGCGTTCGCCGCACTTGGAGCTCGCATTGCGCACAGGCGAATTCGACGAGCCGAACTGCGCGCGCCGCTACTGGCAGCTTTACTTTCCGGCTATCGGTTGGACGGGTACCAAGCGCGACAGGAAAGAGAACACGCCGCCGAACCAGATGCTGAACTACGGCTACGCCGTGCTTGCCGCACTGTGCCACCGCAGCCTGATCATTCACGGGCTTTTGCCGCAGCTTGGCGTGCGGCATAAAGCGCGCTATCGTGCCGACCCGCTCGTGTACGATCTGATGGAGCCGTTCAGGCCCGTAGTCGAGCTGATGCTTGCAGAGTTCATGCTTGAGCCGGACATCTCAATGAAGGCATGGGCCAGGAAGGTTGGTACTGAACTGCGTGACCGGCGTGTCCAGCGCGGGCCGTACACACTCAAGCTCATGGACGCGATTGATGCCTCTGCGAACTCGCTGGCGCGCGCATATGCAGAGGCCTCGTACAAACTTTTCTGGGCGCCGGTACTGCCAGAGCCACAACGGTGCCCCGACCCGTCCCAGAATAGCACAGGTTCGGAAACGCAACCCGGACTACAAGCCACAAACAATGAATAACTCACCCTTCAGCATGGGCTGGCTGATCGCCATGTTTGATTTACCCGTGATGACCGAAGCGCAGCGCAAGGCCGCAGCCCGGTTCAGAAACGACCTGCTCGAGCACGGATTCCTAATGATCCAGTTCTCAGTCTATGCCCGGCCATGCGTGAACTTCGAGCAGTTGAGCAAACACATGGCCACGATCCAAAAGTTCGTACCTGCCGCCGGAAACGTGCGCTTGCTGTTCGTCACGGACCAGCAATGGGCCAAAAGCATCACCATCATTGGCCCGAACTACAACCAGGGCAACCGGGCCATAGACCCGAAAGTGCCCAACCAAATCGAGTTTTGGGACTAAAAACACCGAGGCCCGCCGGCGTGCTATGCAGTGGCACGGCGGGCCTCTACGTCAGTTAAGCCTTTCCCCCGGGAAATAACTTAACTCGGCCTAAATCCTTCAACACCAGGCCGTTCTGTCAAGCCTATTGTAACGGTCTTGCCTCCGGGGGAAAGGCAAAACTAGTTTTGGACTGCGGGGCTTGGAGAAATGATTGTAACGGTCTTGGCTCCGGGGGAAAGGCAAGAGGGCCAACTGCGGTGGTTGGGATGAAGTTGGACTGCGCTTGCGGACTGCGTGTGCTGGGAGCGGTTCTGGGAGCCGAGGCCGTGGTAGTGTGCGTCGTGGCTAAAGGAGTTCGGCGTGTGTGTTCATGTCTGGGAGTTCATTTGCCGCAGCAGTGTTTGTATTTCTTGCCGCTGCCGCAGGGGCAGGGGTCGTTCCGGCCCACCTTGGGTCCGGTCCAGACCGGTTTTGCGCGTTCGACTGCGGCGGCTGCTTCGCTGACGATGTCGCTTGGGCGCCGTTGCTGTGGCTGTGGTGCTGCGGCAGTGGTGGATGTGGTTTTTGTGCCGGAGCCGCCGAAAGCGCTGACGGTTTGGTGCAATGTTTGCTGTGGCAGGCTGCGGAGGTAGTTCTCGAACGCGAACAGGCTCGAGGCGCTTTGGAAAATGTTTTTGCAAATCTCGGTTTTGACGTTGACCATCATTTCGTCGAATAGCTTTTTGGCTTCGACTTTGTACTCGATGAGTGGGTCGCGTTGGCCGTATGTGCGCAAGCCGATGCTGTAGCGGAGGCTATCCATTTCGTAGAGGTGTTCCTGCCATAGCCTGTCGATTGCGGTCAGGATGATGTATCGCTCGACGACTTTGAGCGCGTCCGGGTTTTCGAAGCTAATCTTCAGCTCGTACGCTTTGCGCACCGCGTCGAATATGAGGTTGCATACAGCGAACTGCGCGGGGCTGAGCCCCTCGTAAATCGAGCCTTTGAGTGGTGCCTGGGTGGCAGTTTCTGCGGCCTTTTTTATGTGCTCCTCGGTTAATCCAATGGGGAAAGTCAGGTTAATCCAATCGGCCAATTGCCGGATTTTCCAGTCCTTCAGATCGGGTTCGGGTGTGGTGAGCTGGGCAACTTTCTCGACTATGACTTCCTCGATGATGTCCATGAGCCGGTCGCGCACGTCCTCGGCGTGGATGATCTGGTTCCTGAATCCATAGACGACCTCGCGCTGTTTGTTCATAACGTCGTCGTATTCGAGTGTGCGTTTGCGGATTTGGAAGTTGTGTTGTTCGACGCGTTTTTGTGCCTGTTCGATCGAGCGGTTCAATAGCGGGTGTTGTAGTTCCTGGCCTTCTTCGAGGCCCATTTTTTCCATGTATTTGACGATGCGTTCGGAGCCGAACAGGCGCATCAGGTCGTCTTCGAGCGAGATGAAGAAGTGTGACGAGCCTGGGTCGCCTTGGCGCGCGCAGCGTCCGCGCAATTGCCTGTCAATGCGTCGGGCTTCGTGCCGTTCGGTACCGATGACATGCAGTCCGCCCAGCTCGGCGACGCCCGGACCGAGTTTAATGTCGGTGCCGCGCCCGGCCATGTTTGTTGCGATGGTGACGGCGCCGCGTTGGCCTGCGCGCGCCACGATTTCGGCTTCGAGCTGGTGGTATTTGGCGTTGAGGACCGAGTGGGGGATGCGCTCTTTTTGGAGCATGCGTGACAAGTGCTCACTGACCTCGACCGAGATTGTACCGACCAGGATCGGCCGCCCTTGCGCGTGGATCTGTTTGATCTCGTTGATGACCGCGTTGTATTTCTCGCGCTTGGTTTTATAAACCGAGTCGTTCCAGTCCTTGCGTATGCACGGCTTGTTGGTGGGGATGACCATCACGCCCAGCTTGTAAATGTCCCAGAACTCGGCTGCTTCGGTTTCTGCCGTGCCGGTCATGCCTGCGAGTTTTTGGTACATCCTGAAGTAGTTTTGGATCGTGATGGTTGCCAGTGTTTGTGTTTCGCGCTCGATTTCGACTCCTTCTTTGGCTTCGACGGCCTGGTGCAATCCGTCGCTCCAGCGCCTGCCGGGCATAAGCCGGCCGGTGTTTTGGTCAACGATGATGACCTTGTTGTCCTGCACGACGTAGTGGACGTCTTTGAAGTACAGGCAGTATGCCTTGAGCAGTTGCGATATGCAGTGGATGCGCTGCGCCTTGGCCTCGAACTCCTCTTGGAGTTTGCGTTTGGCCTCCATGCGTTTGCGCGCGTCTGTCTCCGGGCCGGTGTCGATTTCGTGCATTGCGACTGCCAGGTCTGGCAGCACGAATGCGTTCGGGTCGTTCGGGCTGAGGAACGTGCGGCCCTTTTCGGTCAGGTCTGCGTCATGGTTCTTTTCGTCAATTGCGAAGTACAGCTCTTCTTTTTCGGCGAATAGTTGAGCCTTTTTCTGGTCCAGGTGCAATTCGGTCTCGATCCGGTTCAGGAGTTTCAGGTTTTCTGGGTTTTCGAGCAAGCGCAGCAGCCCTTCGGATTTGGGCATGCCGGTCTTAACCCTGAATAGGAGCACGCCGACGCGGCGCTGGAGTTCGGCTTTTTCGTCCGGATCGAGTTCGCCGTCGGTTTGCAGCTTGCGCAGTAGCGACTCGGCTTCTTCGAGGTAGCGTTTGCAGAGCCGTTCTTGGGCGCGGACCAGTGCTTCGACCTGCGGCTTGTATTGCGCGTATTCGTTGTCGAGCGCTCTGATGGACGGCCCGCTAATGATTAGCGGCGTGCGCGCTTCATCAATCAGTATCGAGTCAACCTCGTCAATTATCGCGTAGTAATGGCCGCGCTGGACCTGGTCTTCCTTGCGCGTGGCCATTCCGTTGTCCCGGAGGTAGTCGAACCCGAACTCGGCGCAAGTACCGTAGGTCACATCGCAAAGGTACTGCTGTCTGCGCACGTGTGGTGGCTGGTCGTGCTGGATGCAGCCGACGGTCAGGCCGAGGAACTTGTAAATCTCGCCCATCCATTCTGCGTCGCGCGCGGCGAGGTAGTCGTTGACTGTGACCACGTGCACGCCGTGGCCAAGCAGCGCGTTCAGATATACGGGCATGGTGGCGACCAGCGTTTTGCCTTCGCCTGTGGCCATTTCGGCTATCCGGCCGTTGTGCAGCGCCCAAGCGCCAATTAATTGCACGTCGAACGGGATCATGTCCCAGACCACGGGGTGGCCGCGTACCATGATTGTCTTGCCGACGAGCCTGCGGCAGACGTTTTTGACCACGGCAAATGCCTCGGGAAGCAATTCATCCAGGATGGCCTGTTCGATCTCGAAGGCTTTGCGCCGTTCGAGTTTGGCCTCGTCGCTGCGTAGCTCGGATTCGAGCTTGCGCGCGCGCTCGATGTGCGCGTAGTACCCGCGCTCTTTGCGGCCTTGCTCGATCCGGCGTTTGAACTCGTCGGTCTTGGCGCGGATCTGCTCGTCGCTGAGCGCCTGGTACTGCTGTTCTAGCTCGTTTATTTTCGGCACCAATGTGTTACGCAACCGGCGTACTTCACGCTCGTTCTTGGTACCGAAAATTTTTTTGATCAGGTAGCCGATCATCTCCGGGTTAAAGATTATCGTTTGGCAGGCCGGTGCGCAACCGCTGCTGGGGCGGTCAGGCCGGGCGCAATGTTGATATGCGACTGGTTAGGGTACACGCCATTGTTTCTTTGTGGCTTCCACAACGCGCAATTCGGCGACCTGCGGCTTGCCGATGCAATTCGGATAGACCTTTTTCACGAATTGCGCGTTGTGCTTTGACTGGTTGTGCCGGCGCTGCGCGGCCTCGTTTTCGAATCGCATCAAGTGATAAAACGATTGGCCATCGTCCGCGCGGAACGCCAGCAGGAGTGTCTTCGGTTCGCGTTTGGCTATCTCGGCGCCAAACTCGCGAATCGCCGCCTTGACCGCGCCGACTTTTTCAGGCCGAACGGTATATTTTACGAGCACGTATCGCATACCGGGGACCGCGGGAATCAAGTTGGAATTTTCCCGCCCGCGTGACCAGCCAATTTTTTCCTGGCCATTTCGGCCGTATGGCCCGGGACCAAGCGGCTCCTGTAGCCGCGTGTGTCAAAACGTGGGACCCAGTCGGCGCCGGGCGAATCCGCCCGCCTACGAGCACAGCCACCAATCCAGCTCGTCGTGACATGGTAACTGCAGTTGCTGACGCGCCTGTACCGCGAGGCGACTCACAGGGGTACGCTCCGTCGCCATCTTGGACGCGCTGCGCTGCGCCCCAGACCAGTTTCTTCGGCTTTAACAGTGTGGCCGGGAACCCAAGAACAGTCTGGGCGCTGTGCAGAATTGAATTTGCGTTCGCCGGCCTGCACGGCCGGTCTCCAATCCCCGTTCTCGTAGCCACGTTTTGTGAAAACGTGGAACCTGACGGCCCAGCTTCCAGGGCCGTCTGCTTTTACAAGCGCAGCTACGCGCTGCGCTGGCCTGGGTCAAATCAGCTTCTTATATTTCGCGTCTTCGCCGAGCTTGCGCACCAGTTCCTTGACCTTTTGCGCCTGACTCTTGTGTGCAAGCAGCACTGCATCGTCGGTCTGCACCAGGATCGAGTCGCGTAGTCCGACCACGGCGATCGGCGTGCGGCGGCCTTTGCTCCGCGCGTCAAATATGATATTGCGCGCCGCATCCACATGAACGAACTCTGCCACGGCGCAGTTGGGCTTCCCCGCGCGCGCGCCGCGCTTTAACAAGCGCAGCTACGCACACAAACGAAGAGAAGCCAGCCAGGGCGACAGAGCATAGTCCACCGTGCTAACGGTAGGCACATAGCGGAACGGCTAAACCCGGGAACCACAACGACCAAATCTTTTGCCACTGCGCCTGGATGGGGGTGCTACGGCGCTGAATACGGGCATCGGACCCAGTGGCCGGGCAAGGTTTCGATCAGTTCAGGCACCTTTTCCGAGCAGTCTGGTCGCGCTATTTTGCAGCGAGGGGCGAATCTGCACCCGGGTGGCGGCGCGGCCAAGCTCGGCACCGCGCCCGGGATCGGCTCGAGCCGCGCGCGCGTTGCGCCCAATTGTGGCGCGGTGGCCTTGAGCGCCTTGGTGTACGGATGCAACGGGTTCTGTAACACCGCCGGAGCCGGGCCAAGCTCGACGATTTGGCCCGCATACATCACTGCGACGCGGTCGGCCACTTCACCTACAATGCCCAGGTTATGCGTTATGAGCAGTATTGCCATGCCGAGCTGGTGCTTGAGCGCGCGCAGGAGCTCGAGTATCTGCGCCTGCACTGTCACATCGAGCGCGGTGGTCGGCTCGTCAGCCACAAGCAACGCAGGCTCGGCCGCAAGCGCGATTGCAAGCATCACGCGCTGCTGCATGCCGCCCGACAACTGGAACGGATAATTGTCCACCCGTTGCTCGGGCGCGGGTATGCCGACCAGCTTCAGTAGCCGGATGACTTCGGTCTCAGACGCTTTTTCGGGCCTGTGCAATTTGAGCATTTCCATGATTTGCGTGCCGACCTTTAGCACCGGGTTGAGTGCCGCGCCCGGGTCTTGAAACACGTAACTGACCACCCGGCCACGGATCCTGCGCAGTTCGCGCGGTGACATTGCGAGGACATCCTGCCCCTCGAGCAGGATTTGGCCCGCGTAGCGTGCTGGGGGCGACGGCACAAGCCGCGCAATTGAAAGCGCAGTAAGACTTTTGCCGCACCCGCTTTCGCCCACCAAGCAAAGCGTTTCGCCGCGCGCGATGCTCAATGACAGGCCGTCCAACACGCGCACGCGCCCGTCTGCAGTCGCAAGCTCAAGTGTGAGATTTTTTATTTCGAGCAACGGCATGTGCCGGGTGCGCACTCTAGCTCGAGCAAGCAACCGGCGGAAGCCGGAATCCTCAGCCACGTGAACGACTCCGTCATCTGCCGGTTGAAATGGATTGTGCGACCTGCAAATGCGGGCTGCGCGCAGCGCGCGTTAAATGCGGGCTAATGACGGTTGCGCCGGAGCTAGCTTCCCTCCCAGTCACGGGAAAGCTTGCGCGGAAGTGGACCCTTGGGCCTGCAAAAATCAAATCAACTTGCACAACGTGGGCACGGGTGCCAGTGTTTTTGAGCCATGGTTGCGAAGCTGATTTTGTGCGTCGTACTGGTGTGTGTGTTGATCTCGTGCGCAGTGGTGAGCACCGGCCCCGGGCCGGGCCGCGTGACATTTACCGACCTGCAGCGGCTGGGCGCGCGGTTCAACAGTGTGGTCGCGCTGCCCGAGTTCGAGACCACGCCGGACGCAGTTCATGCGTCCGTGTCTAACACTATAGCCCGGGCAAACGCGGGCTTGGACGCCATCGGCAGGCTGCAGCCGCACGAGGTCAGCTTCGACAACACCGTCCGCGCCCTGGACGACATCTTGTGGGAGGCGAGCCTGACCGGGAACCGGCTCGCGTTGATCAAAGAGACGAGTCCGGACCCGGCGTTGCGCGAGGCCGCGACGGCGGCGATCAAAGTACTCCAAGAATGGGCCGTGGGCGTCGAGTACCGCGAGGACGTGTATCGCGCAATCAAGGCGTACGCGGACACGAAACCGGCACTGGTAGGTGAAGACGCCAAGCTGCTCGAGGAAACAATGCGTGATTACCGGCGCGCGGGGCTGGGCCTGCCCAAGCCTGAGCGTGACGAGGTCGAGCGCCTGCGCAAAGAGCTTGCGAAACTGTGCACCGACTTCGACAGCAACATCACCAAGGCGCAAAAGTCGCTCAAGTTCACCCGGGCCGAGCTTGAAGGCGTGCCGGAGAGTTTTTTGAACCAGCCGGGGATCAAAACCGGCGAAGACGAGTACACGATCCAGGTCAACGTGACCTGGCAGTACCTTGCTGTGATGGAAAACGCCAAGCGCGAAGACGTGCGCCGGCGCGTGTTCATCGCGCAGCACACGCTGGCCAAGGAAGAGAACGTCCCGCTACTGGAGCGGATTCTCGCGCTACGCAGCATGATCGCGCGTAAGCTCGGGTACGCCTCGTGGGCGGATTACCAAATCGAAGTCAAGATGGCCAAGACAGCCGCGCGCGCAATCGAGTTCGAACAGAAACTGGTCGCAGGATTGCAGCCCAAGTTCGAGGCCGAGCTTGAGGAATTCCGCAAGCTGAAAGCGGCCGAGACGGGCGACCCGAACGCAAAGATCGAAGCGTGGGACTGGCGTTACTACGCCGAGCGGCTCAAGCGCGCAAAGTACAACGTGGACGCCGAGCAATTGCGTATTTATTTCCCCTTGCAGCAGACCCTCGACGGCATGTTCAGGGTTTACGAGCGCATCTTCGGCGTGCGGTTCGAGCAGATTGAGCCACCATACAAATGGGCTGATGAGGTGCAGCTTTGGTCTGTGACCGACGCCGAGACAGGCGAACCGCTCGGGCTGTTCTACCTGGACATGTACCCGCGTCCAGGCAAGTACAACCATTTCGCCATGTTCGAGCTTATCGGGGGCAAGCTTTTACCCGATGGCCGGTACCAGCGGCCCGTGGTCGCTATGGTCTGCAACTTCCCGCCGCCGCAGCCGGACAAGCCGTCGCTGCTCAAGCACGGCGACGTCGAGACGCTGTTCCACGAGTTCGGCCACGTGATGCATAACGTGCTCACGCGCGCCAAATTCGCGCGGTTCGCAGGCTCGAACGTGCCGCGCGATTTCGTCGAGGCGCCATCGCAAATGCTCGAAAACTGGGTGTGGGACAAAGAGGTGCTCGACAGTTTCGCCGCTGATTATCGCGACCCTAAGCGCAAAATCCCGACTGAGATTCTCGACCAGTTGAAGGCGGCCAGGTTGGCCGTCGAAGGCACGCGGTACAGGCGCCAGCTCGCCTTCGGCCTGATGGACCTGACGCTTCACACTCAGATAACCGAGACAAACGCCGCGGACGCGGTCGCGCTCGCAAACAAAGTGCTGGGCGAAGTTTTCCTGCCTGTGCCCCCAGACACGGCATTTGTCGCGTACTTCGGCCACCTCACGGGCTACGACGCGGGCTACTACAGCTACGCATGGGCAGACGCGATCTCGAGCGACATGGCCACTGTATTCGAGCAAGCGCCGAACAGATACTTCGATGCCGAGGCCGGACGCAAATTGCGGAAGGAGATTTACGAAGTCGGCGACTCGCGCGACGTGAACATTTCAATCGAGCGGTTCCTCGGCCGCGCGCCGTCAATCGAGCCGTTCCTGAAGAAGATCGGCGCGCAACCGGTTCAAGCCCGGCCCACGAGTCAAGCCGCAGCCCAAAACTGAATCGCGCCCGGGTAAGGCACCCACACCAAATTTCGCCGCCCCAATCTCTAGGCGCGCCATTTTTCACGT
>JANWZY010000057.1:9766-12878 GCA_025061935.1 Verrucomicrobiia bacterium | reverse complement strand
GACTTAATATTCAATTCAGTAGCCAAATTCTCTAACTGGGTTTGCGCCGGTCCACCGCCGATTATCCAATATTCCGCATCTGGCAGTTTTGCCAAGGCAAACGCCCGAAGCGCGAGATGCTGCCCTTTGAGGGGAAGCAACCGGCCAATGTACACGAAACGAAACGGCCCAACTTTTGGCGCTTCGATACGACCTAGCTGATCGAGCTCGTTTTGAGGCAGGGCGGCCTCCAACATCATCTTTACTCTTTTCGCGCCGAGCCGTGTTATCCTGACCGCAGTTTCCTGAGTAGTTGACAGCACAATTGCAGCACGCTGCGCCGTTAACCGAACAAGTGGATCGTGCTCACCAACCCATCTCCCAACTGTCCGCAACGCTTCATATAAAACACCACTTAACCCTAGTTCGCGCCAAAACGGCAACGGCGCCGATACACCACCGCCTACCGGACCCCAAATGAACGGCACCCGCAGGAATGCAACGCATGATGGCATCCAATACTTAACAAACGTAACATGGTGTGCGAGGTGAAACCCCACTCTTCTGTGCAAAGCGCGTACGACACGTACGCCAGTCAACTGCCAAAGGTAATAGTAAAGCTGAACGCCGCGTGGTCCTCGTTTCCAGAATCTTGCCCAAACGGGTAAGTCGTGGTAGCAAAAATGCAAATTTGCGACCGGATTCCGTTGCAGTTCCTCCTCAATCACCACCCGGTTATTTGCGCGCGTTAGAACCCACACATCATGTAAACGGCTCATATGAATTGCAAGGTTCCAGCCAACCCCCGGTTCCGAACCCTTACCTGGCTCACAGGCGTAGGCCGATAATAACACTTTTAGGCGCGTTTCCATTTTTTCCACTTTATCGGACACATCTCCACACTGCAACCGTGCTTGATCAAAAGGCACGCTGTCTCCAAAAAATGAGCGATTTTTTACCGGAAACACATTTGACAGAATCTGCACAATCGAATGTGCCGCCAATGAATGAGAGGGGCCCCGGTTTTAGGTCCGTCGCCCGTAATGTCTGTTACCCTAGCGAGCGGTGAGACTCCGCAGAGGATAAGTAAGACTCTTTCAAGGCCCGTAACGCACGCGGTAAAATCGAACGGGGGAAATCATCCAGTTCGTGTCGGCAAAAATAAACGGCAACAACGGCCCGGACGCGCTAAGCAATGTAACCCATTCCGTAAGATTCGTGGACACTTCAATATAAAACGTGCCAGAGGTTTGGGACCAAATCTTCATTGTTGGCTGTCCCGCTACAATTCGAGGCTCGACTATTATCGGCTGGATAGGCGCCAACACCGTTATGTTGAATCGCTGTGTAGCATAAAGGGGTGGAATGTCTTCGTCACTTACCACTATGGCAACAAGATTCGTAGTGTGTATATGGCTTACGTTTGGACGCCACATGAACACGCACGTGCCGTCGCGTGGCGTAAGGATAGAACTGCCCGGTGGACCAGAAATGAGCGTGAAACTTAGCATTTCCGGCGGCGAGTGCGTATCCGTAGCAACGTTCGTAACCGAAACAAGCTCGCCTGGAAGAACAGTAACGTCGGGCGTTGGGTTAAATACAGGCGGGGTATTTGCCGAACCACCACGGGTCTTGAACCTCGCCGCACTTGGAGCCCAGACAACCTGCGTTTCATTGGACGCGAAACAACGATAATGGTATATGGTCGCCTCAGCCAGGTTTGTAACCACAACCGAGAACGGCCCTAGCGGAAGCGCTCCAAGATTGAGAACCTGTTCCCAAGCACTGGCGTCCGTGCCGGCGTTCGTCCGCCCCCAACACACATAAATATGCACTGGCGGCGGACCGTTCATCAAAAACCGTCCATTCAATCGCGCGGAACTGGGCGTTATATCTGACGCGCCTTCGTCATTAGCAATCGCGAGATTCGACGGGACAGAGATTGGTTTCGAAAAGTAACTACCCCATGTGTTCATTCTCGTGCGCTCGACAAGTACCAGATTCGTCCTCGTAACACGCGCCAATATAAAGTTACCATCGAACTTGCCCGCCGTCCCAACGCTGCAAGTAGTAATTCCGCGCCAAGTTGGGAATCCTACCCCATGGCTGTGGCCACCAAAAATGCAAATTACGTTGTAGTTCGAAATGACGTTGAAATAATTGGTTCGCTGCCGTTCACTCCAGGAACTCCTACCTGTAGAATCTAGACTGTAATGGTGGAATATTACTACAGGCCGGCCACTATCTCCTACGTACGATGCCAAATCGCTCTCCAAAAACTTGAGACTGGCTGCTGGGTCGGGTGGAGAGTAGCCGGGATCTAACTCGTTGCCCGGAAACACATTCAAACATACGACATGCAAAAAATCCCAGTCGAAGGAGTAATGGTACCCGTTTGTGGAAATGTTTCGAATACCCGGCCTTTTTTGATTCCGCGCTTTTATGGCTTCGGGGACAATCCCGTAAACGGCTCCGGCATCGTGATTGCCAAATCCCTCATAAACGGGGAATCTGAAAAGCCGTTCACCCATTAAACCCCAATCATTCGTAAAGGCCGTCCACTGCTGCGAATTTCCCCACTCGGTCAAATCACCTGCCAGAAGTGCACCGCGGAGCATGCCCACATAACCGCCACCAAGATGCGTAGGGTAAGGCTGGCCGGGCAGTGCGTTCATGTTTTCAATTGTCTGACGGCAGGTTTCATCTGCAGTTGGGAAATGCCCCGTGGCACCGTAATGTAAATCGGAGGCAACAACGAAAGTTATATCGCCCCACACAGACTCGGCGCACGTGCTGAACCTCCCAGACTCCGGTGCCCATGCCACCCCGGCAATGTTACTACCCTGCACACGATAAAAGACCACAATATTTGCGGGCAAGTTTGTTACATCCGCTGACAACATCCCACCAATAGAAGCGCCTAGGACTGTGGCATTCTCCCAAGCGGCATCGTTTGTCCCGCCGTCCGTTCGGCCCCAGTAAACTGTTAAACTTGTTGGTGGACCCCCGGTGCTCAAAACCGACCCGCGCAGCGTCACACGATTTGGCCACACAACTGGCAATTCGTTCCGCACAAGCGGTGGGCAAAGCTTTGCAGTAGTACCTGCCCATTTGCTACCGAATGCGTTGGTCA
>JANWZY010000057.1:0-9756 GCA_025061935.1 Verrucomicrobiia bacterium | reverse complement strand
ATAAAACAGAGTTTGGTTTTGAGCGTAGTTGGTTATCAACACGCTAAATGGCCCAAGCTCACGCGTTCCAAGGTAAACCTCGTTTTCCCAAAGGTTGCGGTCCATACCGCCGTCTTGGGATCCCCAGTACACAAAGACTGCAGTTGGCGCAGCGTTTGTCGCAACCAGTTCCCCACCAATAGCAAATGCCAATCCGTTTGTTCTGAACGGTGGAAAGTTTCTGATTTTCCCAGGGTCAGGCGGCCCAGTTAGCACGGTTAGTATACCTGTACCACCTAACAAGTCGTCAAGCTGTTCAGCCGCGCCGCTAGCTGCTGAGCCGTAAGTGCCGCTTGGCATTTGCACATCGTCAATGTAGAGGCGTGCGAGCCTTTCATTAAGCCCTGCTTCAAGAAAGACCCATGCCCGATTTGTGCCATTAGCGGTCTCGAGCCGCAACGCTGCGGTGTCGGCTATGTAATCGTTAGTTACGAAGCGATTGCGCAGGATTAACTTTGCAAACGGGTCGAGTTCTACATCTCCGATACCAAAATAACCATTTTTCATCGGTTCAAAATACACCTTGCCCGAACTGTGCCCCTTCAGGCGCGTGCCCCCAGAATGGGTGTTGGGCGGGGCATTTGCCAAGCCTAGTTGGAAAGTATTCAGGTTCGGCGTCTGGCAGTCCAAAACGAGTTTCCCACGCCCGCTTACAGTCCTTAACTGCCTGACTGCAGGAATGACACGTTCACCAAATCCTGTGGAATTTGTGATGACTAAGTGTAGATCATTACTAAGTGCAAGCTCAGTATCGAGCCATAGCCAGCCGGTCAATTCCAACCGCCAAATCGATGGTTGACCTAAGTTATCTACCCTAAATTTTACTTGTGGGGCAGTGGGGTAAACCGCCAGCACCGTGCCGGACCAATTAAACGTGCCAATGGTGACGTCATGGTACAAGTACAGGTCCACGTCCCCAGGGATGAACCTCACCGTGCGAGCCACGTCGCCCGGAGCGTTCGGGAACGCACCCGGCCCGTTGGTCCAACTACAAGCGCAATTCCAGCTATTGCTCTTTTGGCCGATGTAAAGATGGCCACCAGCGTAATCGTAAATTCCTGCCCGCGCTCCAACAAAACAGAAAAAGCCAAGAACTATCGGAATTGCGCACCGACTGGACATATTTGGATCTTTCCGCTTCCACCAGGTTTTATCCATTTTAACCGCATGGTTAAAGCAAGTCAAGCAAGATAGGTACTTGGACAGCACGCTTCTCAAATCTTTCACAAAAATCCTTTAGCGATGGCGGGCGTTTAACCGCGCTTAACCCCCAGTAAAATCGCAACTCTAATGACTTAATTTGTCTGAAGCCGCTATCTATACGTGACCAATCGGTAAAATTCCGATGTGCAGTTCCTATCCAAAGGATTAATCAGCACTAGGAGTCCCGAAAAGTTAGGCAGGCAGTATCCCGTGTGCCAGCTCATAAAGTCCGATGAGGTTTCAAGGCAAACAGCCGTTTGCGTGACCAACGCATAAATAACTAGGTATGAACCGCAAAGTGAAACCTCAGGAACCAGCTTGAAAGGCACCAATTCCGTAATCCCGGATAGCGCAACCCTGTCAATTGCTTCAGGAAGGAGTTTTAACCGATAAAAGGCAGCCGTTGCCTTTTCTTCAACCGGTACTACAACACAAATAGCGTTAGTAGAAGGCGGCAGCTTACAAACAGCCGACCAACTGGAGAGGTTCGTGGAGACTTGAAGTTCCGTTGGGATTCCCGGGCCTTGGAATGTGAGCAGAAACTCTTTCCCGGTATGGGTTCGGCTTACGTAAATTTCTGGCTGAGAAAAAACTATTACCCGTGCTGGTGAACTAGTAACAGCACCGCCAACATTACTCGCGACCAAGGCATATAAACCCGAATTAGCAGCGCTTACATTAGGCAAGAACAACAGCGCATTGGTTGCGCCTGGGATCGGCGTGCCATTAAAAAGCCATTGGTAACTTATCGCTGTTCGGCTCAACGCGTTAAGTTGGAGGGCGGCATTCCGCCCGGCTTCAAGAATCAGGTTGGTAGGGGATTCCGTGAAGACAGGCGGCTGCGCGGTAATAATGCACATTGAAAAATCAAACAACATATCCTCGACCGTGTTTGTCAGCATAAACCGCAGCCCTTGCTCATAAAGCGCCTTCCGCTCAGCGGGTGTGATAGCGCGCCCAAAGAAGAAGAGTTCGTCTGCAGCGAAACCACCTGATACCCCTCCACGTTTAAGCGAGACGACTGGATTCGTGGTAGTGGACGGGAGCGAAACTGCGACGCTGCGCGGTTGGTTAGTATTTACCTGGATGTATGCGTTTGTGCCATCGTACCAGCCGAGCACTAAATACCATCGTCCCATCGCAATTGAGGTTTGATCCTGTACCTCTGTTTGACCGATCCGGAACCGGTATCGATTTACGGCTGTTCCGGTATAATAAAGGCGGAACTCATTTGTTTTTTCTAAACATACGCTAAACGGATCATTACCTCCGCCGTATCCGACTGCAAACCAACCGCCCACCGTAAACGGTCCCGTAATACGTAAAGTTGGCCGGTCCCGTGTTTCAATCCAACTTACCGCACTTCCTGCGTTCGAGAGGCAACCATCAAATTTCCCTGGCATCCAGACCAGATTCGTTCCAACAGCAGTAAAATGGTGATCCATTATAGAATCGCGCCACGGCCCGGATTGCTCGTCCAAGGTCCAAAAAGCTATGGGCGCTACGCTGGTACCATATTGGTGGAGCTCCACTGCCAACACATTTGTACCCTGGTGTAGTAAATCATTTGGGATAACGAACTCGACATAGTTTTCCAATGCTCCGCCTTCTACGGGGGTGGTCGCTGACGTCTCGTAACGTACGGGACCGGCTGGCATGTTAAATCTGAAAAGCTCTCTTCCGTTCAGGTACACCACCGCGCCGTCGTCGCACCTGAGGCGTGCCAAGATAATTGCATTCGGCTGAACCACCGGTACGTATAACCTATGCCGGAAATAAACGGTAGGAGGTTTTTGGGGAAGTCCCGCACAGATTACAGTAGATTCACGGCCAGTCCCATAACCCAATGGCCCCGGGCCCGCGCCCCACTCCGAGTCGTCATAATTTGGGCTCATCCAGTTTGTTCCCAAATCAATGCCCCGGTCATGATATAGCCAATGTGCGCTCTGCTGTAAGAGTGAATTTGTATAAGGCGGACTCAAAACCACAAGCCTAGCCGGAGCCGTAGTAACCACACCAGCTACATTGCTGACAATTGCCCAATAAAGCCCGGCATCACTCGGCGCCAGATTGGTTATAAGAAGCACCGCGTTGGTACCGTAAACGCTCATTACAGGTGCACCGTCCTTAAACCATTGGTATGCGCAGGCGTTAGTGCTAACAGCTGTCACATACATTACGGCATGTTCCCCTTCAAACCGCGCAGCGCTTTTCGGTTCTGTTACGATCTGAGGTGCAGGCAACCAGCGCCCGCGAATGCGCGCAACTGCGCTTGTGGCCCGTCCACGCTGGTTTTCCGCCACAACGGTATAATCACCGATGTGCACAAGATTCGCGTTTGATACCGTAAAGCTGAAATTAGTAGCGCCCGGTAAATTTGTGCCATTCAGTTGCCACTGATAGGAGGGCGGGGGCCACCCAATCGCCTCGCTATAAAGCGTGAACGCCTCACCCAAAGAGGCCGCCCTCGAGGTTGGATGCCTAACAAACCGAGGTTCACCTGTTTCCAACGCTTCGATCGCTTCTGCTACGCGTCGGCGCGCTAAATAGAGATTTCGCGGGTCACGTTCGTAGTCCAGGACTGTTCTGCAGAGTGCCATGGCGGCAGCATATGCGGCCCGGGCTTCAACTATTGCAGGGTGAGTCGGCCCCAAGCGCGGGGTTTGAATAGAAATCAACTCTTTGAGCAACCAAAAATATTCTCTATCCTCCAACCCCTCCCTAATAAGCTCCCAGCGCAATGAATTTATCGGACCACTAATGACAGGGGAATTTGGTGGTGTTTTTGTTGGTGGGTATACTAGGACGCCATCGCCATTACCTTCGGGCTGTCCTCGTTCATCGAAGCTTGTCGTCTGAGCCCATGGGTTACGCGGCGCGCCATCTATGCGGTTTTTCCAGTACGAAATATTCCAATATAGATCCCCGCTGACACCGAACCTTTCCATTGCCCAAGCACGTATCCTGTGAGTAATAGCTGGGTGGTCGATGAAATTGTTGGCCGCAGGGGCCTTCGGGTACATAGCTACATAACACCAGATTTCATCACCGGCAGATTTTCGTTCGGCCCACCTATGATAACTCATGTCAAACACGGAAATTCCGAAGTAAGCAACCCATACATCCACATGTCCATACAGGACCGGGTCCGGATAAAATGTCAACAACCTACGCAATTCGGGCGAAGCCAGAAGATGTGCCCGCATACCCTCGGCCACCCAATCGAGCATTGTTCGCTGTGGTTCATCAATCCAAGAAGAGTACGCTTTATCCAACCACCCCCGTTCACGCAAATAAGCTGTGATGGGCTGCATTAATTTACCAAAAAGGCGATTGTATTCTGGGCTAAAACGCGCATGTCCCAACAAAGTCCAGGGTTCCCTTAGAACTTTGAAGCTCGTAAAATTGAACTCGTCCAGATATCTCTGCATGGCTGCGTTGAAACTGGAAAAATCGTGAGTAAAACTTCCATCAGTGCTAATGGACCATCCTATTTGAGAAAGCATATGGGGCATGTAAGGGCTAACTCTGTGGGCACGCATGTTCTGCATGTATAGGTCCCAAACCTGATTACTTTGTTGAGCGGTGGTAAGCGCATGCCATCGGTTATCAAGTTCCACATTATATGCTGTGGGGGTATGAGTCGTATCGGACAGTGTAAAATCGAAAACGCGCAAACGTACTGGAACATCCAACCAGTTAGTCCCTAACCATATGGTTACGGTACTTTGGTAGGTTCCAGCTTGAGCTTCCCGCGGCACCCGCACCGTGAACCAAATGGGTAAGTTTGTGCCCTGTGGCAGATTAAACGGACCAGTTATAGGCACTAAAGGGTCCGGGTAGTCACCCGGTACGCAAGTGTTGTCTGTTGGAAATTGGACAGGCACGTACTCAACAATGCACGCTTCAATGTTGCTTGCAGCAATAATGGCGTTTGTTGGGCCGCCTAGCTTGACAAAGTCAGTTACTGATAAATTCACGTTACTAAATGCAGTCCCAGCCCGAATCACCAGTTGAAATGGTTCATATTCGTTTCGCGCAGCTTCGATTTGCACAGAGTCACTTGCAGCTTGTGGAAGCGCTCGTTGTTGGCCAACTTTCCAAGTGGCTTCGCACCACCATACATCCACGTTGCTCAGCCCGGGCAAACGCCACCCGTATGAACTATCTTGGAGTATCGAGCCGAACAACGACTGAGCGCCGTACAACCAAAGTAAAAAAGGTAACAATAGAGCTCGCTCTGACATTTTTAGCGCTCCCAAGCTATGTGGCGAGTTTATGGACTGTCAACGCAATAAACGGCCCAGTTGCGTACGCATAGGCCAATAACCCAAGCGTGCAGAAAACCGCCGGTGATGCTTAAAAATACGGTAGTACGTTCACAGCATCATTGAACGGTATGCCCACCATTCTGAAAACGCATGCACGCACCAACCAGAAATGCCCTCCATCCTGGATAACCTGCGAAATCCCGTACGCACATTTCAAGACTCCTAGATCAGCCACCTAACCTCCTGGGTAAAACAAGTTTAGCTTGTAGAGCATGGTTAAAGATGGTAATCAAGTTCCTAAGAAGTACAGTCGCTGTTTTCAAATCAATGCGGGGTGGCCAAGCAATACGCCCTCGAGCGGTCGAGCTGTGGGTAATAATCTGCGCGTTCCTGCACGTGCTTGGGTGGGGACTTTCTGCAATCCGCCAACTCAATGCCGAAAGTTATGCATTTGCGCTCGGAATCGGAGGAGTTGCACTGGCGGTTTGGGCACGACGGAACAGAGTGCAAATTTTGCCGCTCGTTAAAATAGCGAAGCTACAGAAAAGGTTTAAGCAACCTTTCCCGGCTGCGTTTCTTATTCTTGCCACAATTGCAATTGCTGGGGGTGCGGTCCATGCGCCAACTAATTTTGACGCGTTGTCGTGCCGAATCCCGCGTGTCCTGCACTGGCTATGGGAGGAACGCTGGCACTGGATCCATACTGCGTTCGGGGCATTGAACACGCGGGTGTGTGGAATCGAATGGGTCTCGGCGCCGCTTATTGCTTTCACGGGTTCTTACAGGCTGGTTTTTGTGCCAAATGCAATTTCGTTTCTTTTACTTCCCGGGTTGGTTTTCAGCGTTTTTCGGCGGCTAGGCGTGTCCGCCAGCGTGGCTTGGCACTGGATGTGGCTCGTACCGACCGGATACTGTTATTTATTGCAGGCGGGCAGTGCTGCAAACGACATGTTTGCAGCGCCATTTGCACTTGGAGCGATCGACTTTGCGTTACGCGCGCGGCGGTCCGGGCAATTCCGCGACGTTGCGCTTTCGATTCTTTCTGCCGCGCTGCTATCTAGTGTGAAGTCATCGAACTTGCCGTTGCTTTTGCCGTGCGCAGTCGCCTTGATCCCAAGCCTTAGGGTTGCGCTCCGCCGGCCTGCTTTGTTGATCGGGACACTCTTGTTGGCGGTACTCTGCTCGTTTCTACCCACGGCTTTTCTGAATGTGAAATATTCTGGCGACTGGACGGGCCGAGTTGCCGAAATGATGCCCGAAGCCTTTAAGGGATATCCGTTGACGCGATTCGCCTACAATGCAGTTGCGATTCCTACTTACAATTTCGCCCCACCTGTGCTGCCAATGGCGGAAAGGATCAATGCGTGGATAAATAGTCGCATCCCCACAGTTGTAGCCACACGGCTCAAGGAGTGTTTCGGCGGGGAGGTGCGTGTCAGGTTTGTCGAGCTGGCCTCGGAAGAGTTCGCTGGCCTGGGGCTGGGGGTAAGCGCACTGATAGGAATAAGCCTGGTCGCGCGCATTGGCGGAATGCTGAAAAGAGCCCAAGAAGGCAAGCTTAAAGGTCCGTGGTATAAAGGTGAGGGTTCCACCTTCCAAACCTTTGTTGCCGTTTGTCCATATTTGGCCCTTGGTGTGCTCATGGCCAAAGGCGGGTGGCCGTATCCAGTACGATATTTGGCACCATATTACCCACTTTTGTTTCCGATTTTACTGGCAGGTCCAGAACAAACTAAATTGGTTGCAGCACGATGGTGGCACAATCTTGGATTGGCTACCTTTTTCCTAGCTGGGGTATTAGTGGTGCTCTCACCTGCGCGTCCGCTCCTACCAATGAAATGGTTTCTTGAAAGAATCCACACGGCTCAACCGAACCATTTGACCGCACGCGCATTGCGGGTCTATACGATATACAGCCAGCGCAGCGACGCTTTTAAGCCTGTTCGCGGTCTACTACCACCCGAAACAAAGGTGCTTGGGCTTGTCACCTGGGGTGACCCAGAGGCATCCCTATGGATGCCTTTCGGGTCCCGAAGAATCTTGCATGTTTGCGCTGGCGATACAGGCGCAGAACTCCGCGCAAAAGGTATTCAGTTTGTCCTTGTCAAAGAGCTAGCATTTAATTGGCCTTTCCAGTCTAGGGGGCCAAACTGGCCTTTTGATGGCACGCTTGCAAGCTGGGTCGCACGTCAACAAGGCGAGATAATGGGAACCCTAGAATTGGACTTCAAAGCTTCAGGTGCTCCAGAAAAGTGGTTTTTGGTTAGGCTCAAGTGACGTCTGTTCCGCAGCGTTTTCCCCCTCGGCTTCACGCGGTCATTCCTCCACATGGTCTGGTTGCGTTTCTGGCAGGCGTGGTTAAAAAGCTCGGTAATTTCGAAGCCATCCTCGCCATTAGCCCTGCATAAACCGTAGCCGCAAACACGATAAGTATAACATCCACAGGGAGACGGTAACGCTGCTGCAAGCCTGCGATCACAAAAGTTTCAAATCCGCATACCGCTAGCACGATGAACCACCCGAGTTGTCCATGCAGTGTACGGCGCGCGCGCCAAAGCCCGAAGAAACCCGCTGGGAAGACTAGAAGCCATAATAGCGTAGATACAAGCTTGTTCTGCCATAGTCGCATATGCCCTGTTAAAGGCCCGAGCGTCGCGCGAAGCCTTACGAAACACATCTTAACGTACTCCATAGGGTTTTCCCACGCCCAGAGCAATCCGGCCTTGCGCTTATCGCCGCCTGCACGTTGAAGGTAATCGTTATAACGGGCCTTCTCAGCATCTGAAGCCTGCCAAGGCAACCAAGGCGTCCAAGTGGGGTCTTCGCGGACGGTCCATAGATCAAACCAACCGACACTCTCATAATAAGGATTGTTACCGTACCAAAACATGGCCTTGTCAACTTCCCGCAGTGGGTCTCCCGGCACACTGACCAAAGCGAGTTTCGTTATCACGCCAACTAAAATCATTCCGGCCCCGATTAGTTGCGCAGGCAGGCGCGATCTCATAAACCCCCAAATAAGCCACGCCGCTGCTGCACACCCCACCAAGAAGTACGAGGCGGTGGTGTACACACCAAACACAGTCACAAGTGCGAACAAGATATATTTCCAAGGCCTTGTGGCGCTTACGGCTAAGTAAAAGGCTAAGGCATGTATCGCAAGTGTTAGCGGTAGTGTGCTGATTGTGCCTACAAAACTTGCGACTCGCACGTTAATTAGGACCATGAATGCTGCAATTGCGGCTGCGGCCGGACGCCAAACAGGTGCAAGCCGCCACGCCGCGATGGCAAGCAAAAGGCCTGTTAATCCGGATAGCACAGCTTGTGGAATGACCACGGAAAGGAGTCTGACGCCACCAATCCAGTAACAGGCAGCTAAAAAATACGCATAGACAGGTGCGTGGTCGAAGAATGCACCTGTGCGGTAACGCGGTACCCCTGTCTTGAGTATCTCAATTGCCGGGCGGTTGTACGCAGCTTGGTCTCGCTCTTCTTCGGTATCCCAACCGGGAAAGCTCTTCAGAAAATCCTCGCCTTTAAGCGAGAGTGCCGCCTTTGGTGCGTTGGTCGGGGACTTGGTCCAAAACCAAAGCCCATAAGCGAGATGTGCACAGGCGATGCAAGCGACGAATGCGATAGCCCAAACCCAACTCGGCAGTCCGCATATACGCTGCCTGATCGCAGTGTTATTTTCTGGTCTTGTTCCCTCACTAAAGTAACCATGAGTCATAGGCCGGGTGCCTGACATCCAACTATTCCGAGTATTTCAACCCGTGTGGGCTGCTCCAACACAAAACTGGTAGCGTGCGCATGCGTTGTGATATTAACTTGGGCGTGGATGCCTTTCATACCAGGCGATGGTAAGCGAGAGGCCTGTGTCCAAATTCACTTTGGGCGCATAGCCCAAAAGTGACCTCGCCTTGGACATGTCTGGGCAACGGCGCCTGATTGGGTCGTGTGGCGCAGGCCGAGGTACGATCTGTCTTTCCAGTCCCATTATGCGGAGAATCCGTTCGGCCAACTGCTGAATTGTCACCTCCTCCGTGTCGTTACCTACATTGAAAGTTTGCCCATTACTAGCGGGGGCGCGCATTAACTGGACCATTAATTCGACTGCGTCCTGCACGTAGCAAAAAGCGCGGCTGTGGTCGGCAGAGTAAACCACCAATGGGTCCTGGCCCTCTTTGGCCCGCAGGTAAAGTTCGGGGATGACATGTTCGTACCCCATGCGTGGCCCGTAAAC
>JANWZY010000056.1 GCA_025061935.1 Verrucomicrobiia bacterium | reverse complement strand
TTCTCGTCCCACACGACTGCGCCGAACCCCAGCTCGGCGAAAGCGATACGGAAGCACTCGACTGCATTGCGCAATTCTTTGTTCGCGCGTTCGAGCGCGGACGTGCGCGCGCGTAACTCGCGGTTGAGCTGCGCGCCTATGAGTTGGGCGAGCTGACCGACGCGGTCGGGTTCGAACCCGTATTTGCCCAGAAGCTCTTCAAGAGCCTGCCTGAATTGCTCAGGTGTGCGGGCTGCGCGGCGCGCGCTGCCACGCGTGTCTTGCGACTTCGCGGCTTCGTCGAGCCGCTTAAGCTGCTCGGGTGTGACACCTTTCTGAACCAGCAGTTCACGGATCCCTTCCACGAATTTGGCTGCTGAAGTGTCCGGGGGCGCCAGTTTTTTGAGCAGCCGTTCGAGCTGGCGGAGGTCACTCTCGTGCTTGAGCAGTTCAGCCGAGATTTTTTCGGCGCGCACGCGGTCGGCGTAACGGGTGATCACGCTTAGCAGTTCGTTGACGAACCCGACCGCAGCTTCGGAAGACATGAGCTTTTTGGACCGGGCGCGCACTTCTTTTTCGAGTGTAAGCACTGCCTGGCGCAGCGCGTCCGGATCGCCATTTTCGTCAGGGGCTGCTTCGGCCATGCTCTGACACACAAGCTTCACATTTTCGAGCAGGCCTTCGATGGTTTTTTCCGGGGTCAGCCCGGCCTCGGCGCGAGACAGTGCCAGCTCGATCCCCTCAGTGATCAGCTCGGCCATTTTGGTCGGGCTGTTCTTGATCCGATTGATCAGCCATCTGCGTTGTTCGGCCTTTTCGAGTACTTGGCTGATCATGTATTCGACTATCTTGCGGTCTGCCAGTTCGGGGGGAATCGAGGTACTGGGCAAAACTTGTGCGTCGCGCTTGACGACCTTCTCGTCTTCATGCACCAGGACGTAACTGACCCGCTGCACTTGCACGTGCGCTATGCCGCTTTGCCGGAGCAGGGCCTCGAGACCACCCGCTGCATTGATCGCCTTGGCCCCCTTCAGCACGAGCCGGAAAAATTCCTCGAACTCGGGCAAAGTCAGCCCCTTGGTGAAGACAATGTTGTCCACGTACAGTTGCTGGAAGGAATTGATGAACCGCGCGACAAGCGGGTTACGTTCTTCGACTGGCAGCCCCGCGACTAGGATTTTGCCCTCGACCATCGAGATGGGTACGGTGCCGGCCAACTCGAGCAACGGCACAAGCGCCGCGTAAGCGGCTTCTACCGCGGCTTTGCCCTTAGGATGAGCGACCGAGTATATCCGGCCCAGCGACTCGGCGAGGCAAAGTCGCTTCACGAACTCGGTCGTGGCATCGAGCTTCGAACCGAGCAGATTCGACTCGGGCGTACTGACCTTTGTTTCGGCCATCGGCGCTTCCGCCACGCCGCGCTAGCCCTGGCGCGACCGCACTTACCCTTCGTTCCGCTGGCGTGCCCGGGCGATGCTTAGTGCGTGCCGGCTCCATATCCCGCAGTCTCGGGCCGGGCCGCTTGACTCCGGCCCGCCGCGGCCGGGGTTGACGGCCAAGCCTAATACCCGAGCCTGGCCAGCTCACTTTCTAGTGCTAGCTGGAATTGTTCCATGTCTGTGGCCGATGGCCTGTAACCTTGCTTTTCTGGGACTACGCCCAACCGGCCGAATTGGTCCAAGTACCAGGTAGCGCGGGCGCCGTCGCTGAAGGTAACTTTGCCACTGAGTAAGGCGCCGGGCTGCGCTAACTCGTCAACAGTGACTTTGACGCCGGTCTGCTGAGCGGGTCGCGCCGGCTCTGGCTCGGCAGGTTTGACTTCCTTGGCTTCAGCCGGCGGCTCCGGTTCTTGGGGCACAAGATTCAACTCGGCCAACAGCAGGCGCACTTCCATGTATGTGAGCCGCAGGCCGAACTCGCGCGCCAACAGGTCCTGAATCTCGGAAAGTTTCTTACCGCTGGCGACCCATTCCGCCACGCGTTTCTTTTGGGCGTCGTCCAAAGTCATACCGTGCATCATTTGCCGTTAAAAAGTCTCGGCCCGAGGAAACAATTTTTGCCTTGGGCGTTCCGAGCAAAAAACTGCTGCGCCTTAAGCTAACCGGCAGAAGCGGCACTGCCAAGCGCAGCATGCGGTATTTCACCCGATACCTACTGCTGTGACCATCGCAGCAATGGACTCCAGAGCATTACCCTCGAACCGGTTGTTCACGTAAACGAACGCCTTGGCCCGGCCGCCTTGAGACACGGTGTCCTTGATCAATTTTGCGCCGGCCGCGCGCCCATCAGCGTTAACTTCCCGCACACGGTCATATGGACTGAACATCTTAACGGCGTCTTCGTACCGGCGGCCCGGGGCCAACAAAAACCGCGCTACGCAAAATTCCGGGCAAGTCCGGCTCTGCGGCAGCGCAAGCTGCTCGTGCACAGGCGGCATCTCGGTCCAACTGTTGTACACATGCGCGACCCCGTGCGCGGCCAAAACGGCAAAATAGTCCGGGTGCAGAAATGTCCGGTTCCTGACCTCGACCGCGTACCGCCACCCCTTCGGGATTTTTCCCAAAAACTTGTCCAGCTCGGTTACGAAATCGCGGCCGCGCGCAAAATCGCGCAGATGAAACTGCGAAAACTCGAAGATCAGCACCCCAATCCGGTCCTTGAACGGCGCGCAGGCCGAAAGGAACGCAGACTCGAATAACTCGGCATTGAGGAAGTTCTCGTTCGGTTTGCCAGCGCGGAGCCCGAACCGCGTCAGGTTCGGATAAGTCTTGATCGTGATTTCATCCGTCACCTTCAATGCGAAAAGGAAGTCTGGCGGAACTTGAGCCACCAATTGTTCAAGCTGCGCCCGGTCCGGGAACCGATAATAGGCCGCGTCCACGCACACAGTCTTGAACACTTCGGAATATTCGGCCAGGCATACTCGGTTAAATTGCGCCTGCGAGAACCGGCCGTGCATATGATACCGCTCGGCGTTGTAAAGCATGCCGCACCAGCCGGGGTAACGCCACGACGAGGTGCCGATATACACGCCGCGCGCAGCCAGCGCGGCCGCAGCTTGGCTCATTTGTGACTTGTCGAATGGCACAGGCCAAATGTTAGTGATCCGCGCCGGGTCAGGTTGTAGCGCAAATGGGGCCATACATGCCAGCGCGAACTTTTTGACCGAAGCCGATACGGCCCCGGCACCGCGCGGATTGCAGGGCGCACCGGAATTCTGGAATCGCCCTGCCGGGAACCGAAGCGCTTCCTCAACCATTTAGCGACCCGAGAGCATGTGCCGCATTTGAACTATCGTTCCGACCGTTTGGCACAGCGGGCTAGTGTCTGTCGCCCTGACGGGCTTGGGCGGGTTAAAGCGTAGCTGCGCTTGTCAAAGCGCAGTCGGGCTGGTGAACTTGAGCGCTCGTTCACCCAGCGCCGCAAGGCGCGCCCGACAAAAACCTGTTTGTAGTACAGCCTTTAGGCTGAATGGGCCGGGCCTGGAGCTGCGTAGCTGCGCTTGTCAAAACGCATAACGGGCCAGACCCGGCTCAATTGGCTCCGCGTTTTTACAAACGCAGCTACGAGGATGGGCCGCCTCGGCTGTAGCTGCGCTTGTCAAAGCGCAGCCAGCGCGTTGCGCGTGCGCGCCACTGAACTGGCGGGCTTGGGCGGTTGAAGTGTACCCGCGCTTTGTTAAAGTGCGGTGCGCGAGGAAGCCGGGCAATTGGTGTGTCCGTATCCCGTTCTGTTTGTAGTGCGGCCTTTAGGCTGAACGCCTGTTGCCTTGGGCTTGCCGGCCTGCGTGCATTTCAGTGCAGGAGAATCGGTGATCGGCGGATTCCACGTTTTTACAAACGTGGCTACGATTGCCACCCAGTAGCTGCGCTTGTCAAAGCATAGTCGGGCTGGTGAACCTTAACGCTCGTTCACTCAGCGCCGGAGGGCGCGCTCGACAAAAACCTGTTTGTAGTACAGCCTTTAGGCTGAATGGGTCGGGCGTGGGGCTGTGTAGCTGCGCTTGTCAAAACGCAGAACGGCCCAGACCCGGCCTCAATTGGCTCCGCGTTTTTACAAACGCAGCTACGGGAGTGGGCCGCCTCGGCTGTAGCTGCGCTTGTTAAAGCGCAGGCGGCAGGAGAATCGGTCATGGGTTCATTCCACGTTTTTACAAACGTAGCTACGGTCGTCACCCGGTAGCTGCGCTTGTTAAAGCGCGGGGCGGCGTGGGAATCGGTGACCGGCGGTTTCCACGTTTTTACAAACGTGGCTACGGTTGCCCCGGAGCTGCGCCTGCTAAAGCGCGGTCAGGCCATGGGAGCTTGATTTCCACAATTTCAAAACGCGGCCAAGGCAAAGGGGCATTAAGGCTTGGACTGACGTGAAACGCATCTCGACGTGCGGAATATCCGTGCCAGGGCGAGTTCGCAAATGCCGTTCCGGATTGACTTTGCGGCGGCGAGCACCAAGCTCTGCTCACAAAAAACGCGGCTGAATTATGCGGTACTGTGCGTCAAGCTCCGAACGCGACCGGATGGAGCCTGGATTGAATGTTGCGGTCTGGAGCGACTGCTCCACTCACGGTTTCAGGCCCCGCCGGGCGAACCGGCCCGCTCGGGCCGGTGTGAACGATTCGCCCGGCAGTGAAAAGGGCTCCCATGCAAACCAGGTGGCGGTCAACGGGCACCGCGCAGCAACTGTCAAAGGTTTGCTCAACACATGCGTGTGCGCCGGGTCGGCGGATGCACGCGGCCGCGCCGCTCTTACGCCGCACACTTCGGAAATGCGCATGGGCCGGGCTTTCAATTACTCCGTTGGCGCATGCAGTTTGCCGGGCACCAGTTTTTGGCGGTTTTGCGTCGCAGTTCTGATGTTGGCTGTCGCGCTGAGCGCGTCGGCGGACCAGATCCGTGAGCGGCTGCTTTTCAACTCAGACTGGCGGTTTGCCAAGGGCGACCCGCCGGAAGCGACTGAGAAACTTGGCTACGACCGGCTCAAGCCGTGGCTGATCGCGTTCGCCAGGGAATTCACCAAAGACACCAATACGCTCGGTTTGACACCGCCTGCAGGCGAGCCGGCCACAGACGTGCCCTATGCGCACCCGGAGTTCGACGACAGCAACTGGCGCGTGGTGACATTGCCGCACGACTGGGGGATCGAAGGCCAGTTCAACCAAGAGTATCCCGGGGCAACGGGCAAGCTACCGTGGTGGGGCGTCGGCTGGTACAGGAAACGGTTCCATGTGCCTGCTTCCGACGCCGGCATGCGGCTGTACCTCGACATTGACGGCGCGATGTCGTACGGGGCGGTGTGGGTCAATGGCAGGTTCGCCGGCGGCTGGCCATACGGGTACGCGTCGTGGCGGGTTGACCTGACCCCGCACATCAGGTTCGGCGCCGAGAATGTGATAGCCATTCGTCTGGACAATCCGCCTGCGTCCTCGCGGTGGTACCCTGGCGGCGGCATTTACAGGAACGTGTGGCTGGTCAAGACAGGCCCGGTCCACGTCGGTCAATGGGGCACGTTCATTACCACGCCCGAGGTCACGCGCACTTCAGCTACGGTCCGCGTCCAGGTTGAACTTGCAAATCACACCCTGGGTGCAGCCGCGCCAGTTGTGACCACAGAGATTTACGAAGCGACCGCTGCGGGCAGGCGCAGCCGGCGCGCAGTCGCTAAAACCCCGCGGCTCCAGGTTGAGGTAGCGCCTGGTGCCAAAGCCAGTTGCGTGGCCACCGCGTTGCTTGCGAATCCCAAGCTCTGGAGCGTCGAGTCGCCTCATTTGTACGTGGCTGTGACCCGCATCGAGCTAGGGGGCAAAACCATTGACCAATACGAAACCGTGTTCGGCGTGCGCACGATCAAATTCGACGCCGCACACGGGTTCTGGCTCAACGGCGTGTTGACCGAGATCAAAGGCGTGTGCAACCACCACGATCTTGGCGCGTTGGGCGCGGCGCTGAACCTGAGCGCGCTCGAGCGCCAACTGCGGCTCCTACGCGAGCTAGGTTGCAACGCGATCCGTACGAGCCACAACCCGCCTGCGCCAGAGCTGCTCGAGCTATGCGACCGGCTCGGGTTCCTTGTCATGGTCGAGGCGTTCGACTGCTGGCGCAAGGGCAAGTCGCCCAACGATTACCACAAGCTGTTCGACGATTGGCACGAGCAGGACCTGCGCGCAATGGTCCGGCGCGACCGGAACCATCCATGCGTGATCTTGTGGAGCATCGGTAACGAAATCCTCGAGCAGAGCGACCCTGACGGTTGGCAGCTCGCTGCGCGGCTGGCGAACATCGTACGCGATGAGGACCCGACCCGGCCTGTCACGGCTGCGACGCACAAGCCCGAAGCAATGACGAACGGGTTCGAGCGTGTGCTCGATGTGTTCGGCGCCAATTACAGCCCGCACTTGTATGCCGAGTTCCGTCGGCTGAACCCGAACGTGCCGCTGCTCGGCAGTGAGACTGCCTCATGCGTCAGCTCGCGCGGCGAGTATTTCTTCCCAGTGAGCACCAACCGGCGCGACGGCCGGGTGAATTTCCAGGTTACCTCGTACGATTTCGCTGCACCGGCCTGGGCCGTGCGGCCGGACACCGAGTTCGAGCATCAAGACCGGAACCCGTTCGTGGCGGGCGAGTTCGTCTGGACAGGGTTTGATTACCTGGGCGAACCCACCCCGTACGACCGCGACAGCACGAACATGCTCCAGTTCACAGACGCGGAGCTGCGCGCGCGCGCAGAAAGACAGCTCGCTGAGCTTGGCAAGATACTGGTGCCGTCGCGCAGCTCGTATTTCGGCATTTTCGACCTGTGCGGGTTCCGCAAAGATAGGTTTTACATCTACCAAGCGCGGTGGCGGCCCGAGCTGCCCATGGCGCACATACTGCCGCATTGGACCTGGCCCGAACGAGTCGGCCAAATCACGCCCGTGCATGTGTACACGTCTGGCGACGAAGCCGAGCTTTTCCTCAATGGCCGCTCGCTCGGCAGGAAAAAGAAAGGCCAGTTCGAGTACAGGCTGTGTTGGAACGACGCCGTTTACGAGCCGGGCGAGTTGAAAGTAGTTGCCTACAAGAACGGCAAAAGATGGGCCACTGACGTGGTGCGAACGGCAGGCCCGGCGGCCAAGCTCGTGCTCGAGCCTGACCGCAAGTCAATCCGCGCTGACGGCCTCGAGCTGGCGTTCGTGACGGTGAAGGTGACGGACAGCTCCGGGGTGGTCGTGCCGCGCGCGAAGCATCGCATCCGGTTCAGCCTCGCCGGCCCTGGCGAAATCGTGGCGACTGACAACGGCGACCCGACCTGTCACGAATCGTTCCGCTCGCCCGAGCGTAACGCGTTCAACGGGCTGGCGCTTGTGATAGTGCGCGCGCTGCCGGGCCGGCCCGGCACGATCACTCTCAGTGCCGAGGCCGACGGCTTGGCCCCTGCTACTGTGCGGATAAAAAGCAGGCACGATTAGCACCCGAGCCGGACATACGCGCGCAGGTTACCAAAAAGCCCGGCCTTGTTCCCCACCCGCAAAGTCTGGTGCTCCGCAACCGAAGTTTGCAAGGTCTCGGCCCCGTACCCGATCCGGTAATTGTGCGTGCCGGCGATTCGGTCGCGTGGGTTTGTGGCACCTACTTGGGTAAGGGCTGCCTTCGCTGACTACCTCTGCCTCTTGAAGAGGTCTAAGCAAGCTTCGAGCACTGCTTGCACAAACGATCCTACTTCCGGCTCGTTGGACGCGCGTGGCCCGGCCACATTCAGGCATTTGATGGGGTGGCGCTCGAGGAATTCGCGCAACTTTGTGGCTGCTTTTTCTCCATCCAATGCCTTTGAGACGTGCAAGCACGGCTTGTTGTACCGCGCAGCGCATTCGGCCGTGAACTTGGACCCGCCGGTTAATACCTTCCCGATCGAGAAAATCACCGTGGCGTCAGAGTCGCGTACATTCCATTCAGTACGTTGTGCTGTTTCGGCCAGTGGTGTTTCGGTCAGATTGTATTGCGGCCCGATCACGCCGTCTTCGGCTAAGCGCCCGCGCGGGCACCAGCCGCCATGCGCTATGCCGTGCGCAATTGCAAAATCGAGTGCGGCGCGGTCAGCCCCGGTTTGACCGCCTGAAACGATTTTTTCAATCATGGCCTGCTTTACCCCGATTGGTTAGCCTGGCCCGACACTATTCGTTAGCAGCACGGGCCGCGACGAGTTCGCCCGACTCGATCCCCACCGATCTGACTTTGAACCCACCGGCGTTACGGTCCGGGCACACTACAAGCGCGCGAATGCCGCGATACCGCGCTACCAGGCTGTTCAATCCATCTGGCCCGAGCACGACCAGCGCAGTTGAAAGCGCGTCTGCATCGGTTGCGCTCGGACATGTAACCGCACTCAGTAATGTGTGCCGCACCAGTTCGCCTGTTCGCGGGTCCACGATATGTCCGATCGGTCCGTCAAAAGCCGGGGCTGCGCGGCCCCACACGGCTGAGACAGACAATGCAGCGCCATCCAGGTCGAGGATACAGACCGGCGCGCGTGTGCTGCACTCGGTGCCCGGCGCTGCCGCGTCCTGAGTGACTGTGGAAAGGGTGAGCCTTGTGGGTGGCGCAGCAACAGCCACGCGCCATGGGCCGCCCCCCGGCGCCGCGCCGAGTCCATACATAGTGCTCGTGCCAGCGTGAATAAACGCGCTGGTGACACCCGCGTCGCGCAGTACCGCCACTGCAGCATCTATGGCGTAACCTTTGCCGATCGCGCCGAGATCAAGCGCGACGCCGCGGCACTTGAACCGAACCGTTAGTTCCCGTTCGTCCAGGACGAGCTTGTCCATGCCGAGGCGTGCCCGGGCAGTGGCTAGCTCCTGCGTGCGCGGCGTGCGCGGCCGGCCGGCGCCGATCCCCCAACACTCGACCAGCGCACCGACTGTCACGTCGAATGCACCTTGCGTGCTTTCCCAAACTTGTTTGGCGCGCTGCAATAGTGCGAACACCTCCGGCGTAACTTTCACCGGTCGCTCGGCAGCCATGAGGTTGATATGTGCGACTTGGCTCGTCGGATTGTACGGACTCAGCGCGGCTTCGGCCCGCGCGATTTCGTCGAGCGCAACCTCGCCTGCGGCGCGCAAGCTCGATTCCGACGCGCCAGTGAGCACCAGTTCAAACCTGGTGCCCATTGCGTTTATGGCAAGCCTGACGACAGGCAAAGGTGTGAAATAGTCGGGGTCAGGCTTGCGACGGTTCAACCGCATGCTTCGTAGCCACGGGCCTAACCCACTACGACTGTTCGAGTGTGCCGTATGTGATGGGCTTAATTTCACGCCCGGTGCCGTCGGTGATTCTGCGTGTTTTGGGGTCGAACACGCACAAGATGTTGAGCCGTTCCGACATCTCGGCCAGTGAAATTAGTGTTTGAACACGAATTGCCAGTTCGATGTCAGCATGCGCCTTGGCTACTCCGCGGATCGCGTCGAAGAAATTCTTTTGGTGCGCGGTGAAGCTTTCGGGTTCAAACGGCTCGCTCGTTTCGGGGTCGATCTCGTCTGCGAACGGGCGTTCGGGTTTCAGCTCGACTCGGTTCCCACCCATGAGTAGGTAGGCTTTATGCCCGCGGATGATCTCCTGCGTACCCTGCTCGCTGACGCTACTGGTCGTAATGTGCATCACCATGCCGCTGGGGAACTCTGCGATTAGTTGGACTATTTCCGGGCAATCGCGCTCGGGCGTGCCGGGGGTGTTTTTGTCGCTGTGTACGGGCTTGCTCCCCACGGCCGAGACGCGCACGGGGAACTCGGGGTTGCCCGTGGCAAGCAGGTACGGATGCGCCTTGTGCGGGACTAGGTCGCCGAGCAGTCCAGCGCAGTACACGTAATACTTGCGCCAGCGGAAATAGTCCTCAGGACTGAATGGTCGCCGCGCCTTGATCTGGTCGCCGAGCCACAGGTTCCAATTCACGTCTTCGGGTGTGCACCAAGCTTGAATCGGATAATTCCACTCGCCAGCCGGCTTGTTACGCATGAATGAGCCTTGGGCCATGACAAGCTGGCCGATCCTGCCCGCGCGTATCCACTCGGCAGCTTTATGCCATTTAAGATCGGAGCAGCCCTGCGCGCCGAGCTGGAGCACCCTGCCCGTGCGTTTGACCGCGTCATAAACTGCGAACGCTTCGTCGAGGTATCGGGTCATCGGTTTTTCCAGGTACACGTGTTTCCCCGCCTCGACCGCGTCGATGGTGACACGCGCGTGCCAATGGTCCACAGTGGCGCAAAATACTGCATCAATATCTTTGCGCTCGAGCAGCTTCCGATAGTCCTCGTATGCCTCGGCTTTGCCGCCGGCGGCCTCGACGGCCTTTTGTGCCTCGGTTCGGCGGTGTTTGGACACATCGCACACGGCGACTGCGGCGACATTGTTCGTACCGGCGTGCTTGAGGATATTCAACAGGTGCGCCTCGTAGCCCTGGGTCCCCACACCAATGAATCCGAGCCGGATGCGTTCATTTGACCCAAGTACATTAATCGATGGTGCAGCTTGTTGTGCATGCGCACGCGCGGGCCACAGTCTCGCCGCCGCTGCGGCAGCAGCAGCCGCTACCGCTTGCTTGATGAACTGCCTCCGCGTGCCAATGGTTGGTGTTTCAGCGTGCCGCGCGATTTTTGCGTTCTGTTTCGCGCTCATACTCGTTGAGATGGCTTTTTTGGCCGAGATTATTCGACCCGCCGCCCATCAAACAAGCTTTGAAGTGTCCTAGGCAGCAGTGCGCGCGCGGCCCGGGCCAGCTATACGCTTACCCTGGATCATGCGGGTCGGATGCGCCCGTCAACAAGCTCGATAATGCGCGGTGCGCGCGCAGCGACCTCCGGGTTATGCGTGGCCACGAGCAATGTGACGCGCCGCTCAGCACGCAACTCGGACAACAAATCCATGATTTCCTCGCCTGTGCGTGAATCAAGGTTGCCTGTAGGCTCATCAGCCAACACCAGCTCAGGCGCGTTAACAAGCGCGCGCGCGATAGCCACGCGCTGCTGTTCGCCGCCGGACAGCTCGAACGGTTTGTGCCCGAGTCTATGTCTGAGTCCGACACGCTCGAGCAGCGCGCGGGCGCGACGCTCAGCTTCATCGGCTGGCACGCGCGCCAGCCGCGCAGGCAGTGCAACGTTTTCGAGCGCGTCCAGTTCGGGCAGCAGGTGGTACGCCTGGAAGACAAACCCCACGTTCAGGTTCCGGAACCGCGCCAATGCGCGGGCTGAGAGCGTTGCCAGGCTTTGACCTGCGAACCTGATCTCGCCACGGCTGGGCCGGTCCAGGCCGCCGAGCAAGTGGAGCAGTGTGCTCTTGCCTGCGCCGGATGCGCCGCGCAGCGCGACGAACTCGCCACGGCGCACTTCCAAGGACACGCCCCGCAACACGTGCAGCTCCTGCTTCCCGAGTCGGAACGATTTGTGTACATCAACTGCGGTTAGGAGCACATCGTTCACGTCTGCTCCGGGGGCAGATTTGCCACAGAGTTCCGCACCACTGGTGCACTGATGGAATGGTTCATTCATGGCGCAGTGCATCCACAGGTTGGAGCCGTGTCGCGTTCCATGCGGGCAAAACGCCTGCAAGCAAACACAGCACAAGCGCGCTGACGCAGATCAGCACAATGTCCCGGGTTACGACCAGGGCCGGCAGCTCGACGAATCCGTAAATCGAGGCCGGGAAGAGTTCGAACCCGGTCAATTTGTTCATGAACCGCAGGAACTCGTTTCTGTACGCCAGCGCCAGCATACCCAGTCCCAGTCCGGCGATGACACCTGTCACCCCCACAATCGCGCTCTGACCTAAGAACACGACGGCGACCTGGGCGTTTGTCGCGCCAACTGCCTTGAGCATGCCGATTTCGCGCGTCTTCTGCACAACAAACGTGATCAGCGCGCTCATGATGCACAGCGCCGCAACGATCATGATAAAGAAAAGCAGGTAGAACATGACGCTTTTCTCGACCGCTACAGCGTTGAGGATGGTCGCGTTCTCCTCGGCCCAGGTTGTGATTTTGTACTCGCGGCCCAGCACTGCTTCCAGCTCGATACGTGCGCGCTCGGCCATGTAGGGGTCTTTCAACATCACGAACAGCCCGTGTACCTGGTCATCCAGTTGGTACATTTCCTGCGCGTTCTCGAGCGAGGTCACGATGACAGAAGCGTTGTACTCGAAGAACCCGACGTCGAAAATGCCACGTACCTCGTAGTCATCGGGCAACACGGCCTCCTCTGCTTCTGTGCCGCGGGTTTTCCGCATCTTGGCCAGCTCACGCGGCGAATACACGGCGAGCCGGTCGCCTATGCGCACACCAAGCATGCGCGCGAATTCGGTACCTACCAGTACGCTCCGGCCGGTCAAATCGAACCTGCCCTCAACCACGCTGCTGGGCAGCACGCTCACATTTGTTTCCGCGACTGGGTCAACGCCGCGGACCCACGGCGCGGCAGCCAAGGCTTGTGCACCTGGCTCGGCCGGGTCCGGCTGCGTCTCGACGAGTACCTGCCCCAGCACAAATGGCGCGACGCCGCGCACGTGTTGATTCGACAGTACCACGTTCATCACGTACGCGTAGTCTGCAAGTGGTCCGTTGGCGGCCAGCACTTTCAGGTGCGCGTTGAACCCGAGAATTTTCTCGCGCAACTGTTGGCCGAACCCCGTCATTACGCTCAACACGATGATCAGAACCGCCACACCAAGTGTGACCCCGAGCACCGAGATGAGCGTGATCACGGAAACAAACGTGCGCTTGGGCCGCAGGTACCGCAGCGCAAGCACTAGCTCGATTGGGAGCCGCGACACGGCCCGAGCGTATTGGCAAGCATCGGCGGTGTCAATTAACTCGGCTCGGCTGCTCGAACTGTGCGGTTTCGTCCCGAATTGCTATTAAACCGGAGGCTGTACCGCTGACAGTGT